>NZ_JAUWQB010000051.1 GCF_030611305.1 Desulfobacula sp.
TACAGGGTGCAGATTGTGTGAACTGGTATGCGCGGTAAAACATGACGGGGTTTCCAACCCTGCCAGAAGCCGTATCAGAGTAATGAAATGGGAAATGGACGGGGTATATATCCCCATGGCCTGCCAGCAGTGCCAGGATGCACCCTGCATGGGTGTTTGTCCTGCCAACGCGATTTCCCGCAATGACGAACTTAACAAAATCGAAGTGGATTACGATAAATGTATCGGCTGCAGGTCCTGCGTGGCGGTCTGTCCGTTTGGTGCCATGGGTTTCAATTCCATTGACAGAAAGGTCTTCAAATGCGACGTATGTGACGGAGATCCCCAGTGCGTCAGATTCTGTGAAGTTGAAGCCATTGAGTATGTTGATGCAGGTGATGTTGCCATCCTTAAAAAACAGGAAGCAGCAAAAAAACTGCACGCAACAAGCCATAAGGTTGCTCTGAAAAGCGCTTAAACCCAAAATGACCGGGGCGGGCTTCCAGAAAGGTATTCAAGTCATGCCTGAGGTCCGACAATTTGATATCATCCTGTTTGATCTTGAAGGCACCCTGGTCGATTTTCAATGGCGCCTGGGTGACGCTGTTAAAGAAATCCTTCCGGTTCTGGCCAAAGCAGGCATTGACCCTGCCCGATACGGAAAGACTCCAAGCTATGCCGGGCTTTATAATACAACCCGGGACATTACAGGTGTTTGGGATCTCCGGGATACCGCTCGGCTGTTTGAGCAACTGGCCGCCATATATGACAAGTACAACCGGGACGCCTTGAGCCGGTGGGCACCATACCCGGATTCACAGCAGGTGCTGGAAAGGCTTTCAGCCTGGGGATACAGGATGGGAGGGGTGAGCAACTACGGTTCCCATGCCGTCATGTTTTCTTTTGGGCGGAGAAAGTCTGGTCACGGGTGAAAAAGGGCACATCGCAACCTTTCAGATATCCTGCCTTTCAGAGCTTACCGATATCCTGATCCAATGATTACAGTTGGAATATGATATCAGTATGAATCAACCCAGACATCATGAATATCCTCAAACCGTATCCTTGATAAGCATAAACGCATTTAAAAGACGTGTATACATCATGGGCCATGCCCACATGATCAGCAAACATCATCAATGTTTCAAGATCATGATCCGACACATCCCATGATTAATGATTGTAAAGACGAAGCGCACCGATGACCTTGCCCGAATTTTCATAATAAAATATTTACAATGTATTTTATTATCTTTTTCATATATTTTTTTTCCTTTCCGCCAAAATCAGCTTTGCTTTACACCATCTCTGATTCGCTAAAACCACAGATGTTTCCATTTGTCGCTCTGGAATCGACCAGTAATTACTGAGAAGGAGATTCTTCTCTTCCTCTGACACCAGGGTATATCCGTTTTTTTCGTAAAATGAGATTGCCCATAAAGAGGCTGCCCAGGTACCAATAAGAACGGGTTTCTCTGCCATGCTCTCCAAATGCAGGAGCAGCTTTGTCCCGATCCCCATTTTTTGAGCTTGCGTCCGAACGTAGGAATGACGAATGAGCGTAACCTCGCCTTTATCCTGAATCCCCATGATCCCAAGAATCTGTCCATCACGCTCCAGGCCCCAGAAAATAACACCATCCTCAACTTCACTCATTAGTTCTTCAAAGGGCATGTATGGTTCATTCCAGCGATCTTCCGGTATAACCCCTTTATACGCTCGAGCAGCATCATTAATAATCTCAAATATAATATTGAAATCCGATTCTTTACACCGCCGTATCATCTTTATCTCTTTCCCAACGCCTTGATCACCTGAAAATTTGTAACGCCAGAGGAAAAATTTTCAGAGTGCGGCAATTTGTTAGCGCCAAATCTCATTGTGAGATGCTTCCTTTTTGAACGGATACTGTTGGTAGTGTTGGGAGCGGAACAGGAGCTGATGCTGGAGGAGCTGCCAAAGCAGTATTGTAGAAGTTCACACCATTGGTTTTAAGGAAACTGAAGTTGGGATCATTAGCCACATGGTCTACACCCGAGGAACTTGGAAGCCAACCTTTTACATTTGCCTCATATGCAAGGAGCCAATGCTCATCGTAAAGTGCATCAGAAGTCATATGTGATAGCCACATTGTTTTGTCCAATGGCTTTGAAACTAACCTGTGTTGCTCACAGTCTAAAGCCAGCAGCGCGACAACCGGATCATCGCAATGTGATATCTTATCCACAGCGTCGTTGTGCATTGAAAGACTCAGCGGAATGTGTCAATAGAAATGAGACACCATTTATAATAAATTAAGCTCTAATCATTTCGCTTTCTTTCTGTTTAGGTTTATTAATCCAAGCTGCTTCCGGTAATTCCGGTGGTTGAGGTGTTTTCCCTCTGAACCGGGCAGGATTTTTTTCAAAAGCATTTTTAAGAATAACGCAACGCTGATCATAAACTTCTTGTGCCAGCCCATAGTGAAGTTGCTCAGGGGTTACCAAGCCGATCCCAGAATGACGATGCTCTTTGTTATAATATCCAAAAAAATCCTGGCAAAATAATCTTGCATCTTGAATAGACCCAAAGTTATTGGGGAATTTAGGGCAATATTTCAAAGTCTTGAACTGAGCTTCAGAATATGGATTGTCATTACTTACATGTGGTCGGCTATGTGTTTTTGTAACACCTAAATCGACAAGGAGGTGGGCGACACCTTTGGATTTCATACTGGGGCCACGATCAGCATGCAGGCCGAGCTGATTCGGTTCAATTTTTTGTTTTTGACAGGTCTCTTTGATAAGTCGCTGTGCCAGAGCCGTTTTTTCCCTATGGGCAACCATCCATCCAACAACATATCGGCTAAAAATATCCATGATGACGTAGAGATAGAAATAAGTCCATTTTGTGACGCTTTTCAACTTGGTAATATCCCAAGACCACACTTGTTTAGCAGCAGTTGCCAAAAGCTCAGGCTTTTCATAATGAGGGCGTGCCACCTGTCTTCTTCTCTCTTTTACAAAACCGTGCTCTTTTTCAAGCAGACGGTACATAGTCCGAATTGAACAATGGTAAATTCCATCATCAAGAAGGGATGCGTATATTTGATAAGGTGCTTTATCCTGATATTTTTCAGAATGTAAAAGATCTAAAACAGTCTGTTGCTCATCACCGCTTAACGAGATATGGGATATAGGTTGTTGTTTTTTAACGGGTATTCTCGGTGTATGGAATCGATAAAAAGATGCCCTCGGAATATCAAAAGCAGAACAAGATGATTTTTTCCCAGTATCAGGACTAAGTTCTAAAGCAGCATTCATTAGGCACTCCCGTTGTTTTCGTTTATGCTTCGGGTTATGTCCAGGATCTGAGAAATTTTTTTTTGTGCCTCAATTATGAGTTCGGCTTGTTTGAGTTTGTGCTCAAGATTCCGTTTATCTTTTTGAAGTCGGGCAACTTCACCAGTCAGCGGATTTTTTTCTTTAAGTTTTCGACCTCTCTTCTGAGGCGACATGGCTTGTAGCAGGCCGTTATCCCTTGCCCTACGCCAAGCGGTCAGGTTTGATGAATAAAGTCCTTCTCGTCTTAATAATCGGCCAATTTGTCCTGATTCGGTGCAGTTATCAACTGCTTGAAGAATGCGTAGTTTATAAGATGCCGTAAAGTTTCGGCGAGGCTTTTTCTCCGGAACTTCAGGGTTTGGAAAAATATCATTAACTTCGCCCCCCAATGAGGAGCCAGCTCCAGTCGCCCTGTGGGCTCCTTCCACTGGCTCCTCATTGGGGGCTGCGCCTGGTCGATTTTCAGATGTTGGCAGTTTGTTCATTTTAATCGGTTTCATAAGTATTTTCCTTACCCGCCCTACACTAATTTTTCAAGGGGTAAGTGTCTCATTCATACTGTCACAGAGGGCAGTGCTAAACAAGCCCATGCAGCATTGGCCACCTCACTGGAGTGTTTGAGCGCTGAGTGATTAACAATGAGATTATTTGTAACCTCCTCAAGTTCTGATTTGAGAGGGATTGCGCCAGTATTTGCTCTCGATATGATTTGCTCAAGGACATATGGAAAACTCGCCGGATTGGGCACAACACAAAGGAGTAATAGTCTTTGGAATAGATCCCAATTGGAAGGGTTCACGTTCACAGAGCGAAGACACGCTACGGCAAACTGAAGAACAGAATCACCAGGGTTTTCCCGATGAAGAGAAAAGGCAATATTGATGAAACTCTCAAGATCTGCTGCTTGGCCTGACTTTGTATTGCGAAATGAGAAGAGTTTTAACTTTGTCGCCCAAGAAGTCTCAAGAGGCAATGGAAGTTCAAGTACCTCTGTCTTTTTAGGGTTCAACGCAAGTTCAAAGTCCGAAAGACAGGTTTCTAACACGTGGAAGGCATCTTCTGCTTCGGTGCGAGTGTCAAAGCTTAGTTCATAGTCATCAATGAACCTGTAGCCTTTGACTTGAGGTATTTTGGTAATTAGTGCCTCATCACACCGCTGCATAATGAGTTCTGCAAGAACTAGTGAAGTATCAGGTCCAATCGGGATTCCGATAGTTTGCCCATCTTGACCATTACGAACCCAATAGTCAATCTTATTACCGAGCAAAGTGAATTTGCGATTGGCTTTCGCTACTGATTTTGTATGAATCGCCCAGGGAATTGAGTGCGTATATATACTATGATAGAAGCGACTGATATCAGTTAGAAGGACATACTTACGTCCCAGTCTACTTACTTGAGCAAGGTGAGACTGTGCATTTCGCGGCCATTGTCCGTTGATGGCCCTACCTGTATTCTTGAATTCAGGAGAAGTAGCGGCAAGTGGCGTGCCAGAAATGTGGTTCGCAATTGACGGCCAGTTACTAATCAGTTCTTTGCTTAAAAGATAATAATGTAGGGGGTTGCAAATATCCAGCTTGCGTCGAAGTAATCCTCCGCGTGCATGTGAATAGCGACAGACCTTCGCAGGACGCAATTTACTGCCTCTCCTAGCTCTTTCTAAATAATCTCCTGGAAGTTGTGCCGTTGATGTGACAAGTGTCGCGAAGGGCCCCGTTACGAATGGTCGAGGCAACTCTTTAGGGAAGTAACCTCGCGATAATAAATCAACTAATGCCATGATGTAGTCCTACTCTTAGCGCTAACGTTTTGGGTAACTTGCAGGCCCCGTGTTAGCAGACAAAATAAACGAGCCTTTTCCGGTCAAGTTGACCCTTGGTTAGATTTTTTTTATTTTATTATACTTGAGCCAATGAGGAAGTTTGGTTTTGTCCTCAAATTGTAGAATTAGTTTTTTTGAAATTTCCGGGTAATTTTCATCATGTGATTGTAGTAAATCAGACCAAATATTTTCAGGATACATATCTGTATGGACATTCGATCTTTTTTGATCCTTTGGAGTTACATGAACTATTTTATTTCTTAACTTCCTCAGTCTAATGTACTTTTCCCACAAAACCGTCCCTTTAGGAGTCTTAATATCAAGTTGTTGCGGTAAAACATGGCCAATTTTTTCATCTAGAGATAACCATTCAATTCGGTCACTGCTCAAAGCACCATATATCCCTGACTTAAATTTCTTTTCATAATATTTATCTTCAATAATCTTGTCATTAGCGTATGACTCTAGGGCATTAAAAGAAAATATTATTGATGCAATAGTGTATTCAAAATAAGTAAATAGTTCTGAAAACTCATCATTTAAATATGGCTTAACAACTTTAGTATATAATGGCTTCGAAGCTTTATAATTGTTAAATGCTAAAGATAGAAATAATGCTGTTGGGCATGGAGGAGGAAAGCTCAGTTCAATTGAATCCTGTATTGTGGAGGTTGTTAAATAACATGCAGTTCCAGCAGCTATTTTCTTGTCACCAACAAAACAATCTTCTGTTACTTGTGTTACAATTTTTGCTCTCCAATCAATATTTTCTACAATCTTCATCTATTTTTCCGTAAATCTAACGTATCGTATTAACCAGAAAAAAATCTGCATATTAACCTTATATATTTTCTTTATACTATGATATTAAAACATCCGATACAATTTTTAAATTTATCTATTTTTAAAACCGCTCTTAAAAATACCCTGCCATACAAGAGAGAACATGTAAAGTAATATCCCAAACCCACTGCCTGTTTTTTTATGGGCGGGTCCAGGCATAAATCAGAACCTGATGCGGGAATGTTTGATGATTTTATGAAGAAATTATTGCCAAATAATTAATTCGGTTGTAAACAACAGAACATTAAAACTATGGGAATCGTTGAATTAATGGATGCAGCAAACTATAAAATGCAGACTTTTAAAACTGATGATCTTTCAATTGAATTGAACTGCCACGGGAACACTGAATATACAAAGGTCAGTTATCCTGTAAAATATGGTTTGTTTTCAAGGCTTGAGACCAATAATTATATTTTTGAATTCAATCTCAATCATGAAATCAGACATGCAAAATCAAAGAAAAAAGCCTGGATTCACCCATCTGAATGGCTTAAGCGAACCCTGGGAAACGACTGGGTCTATTATTCCACGGGCGGATACTCAGGCGTGTATGAAGCTCTGGGGGAATATTATCTGCCCAACCTGATGTATCCGACAAATTCCCTGCTCGGCGGCAAACCCTTTAAAGAGAATGAAATAGATCAGATTGTCAGAAACTGGCATCAGATTATAGCACAATTGCCGGGCACGGGTTTCCCAGACCCGGTTTCCCGGTGGATTTGGGCCATAAAGCAGCAGACACCGGAAGGCTTGCACAAAAAAGCGCAAACGCTTTTTGACATATCCGGGTCACGGGTGACGGTGATGCCGCCCGATGCCCGGCACGTTGACTATAATATTATTCCCTTAAATATTTCTGACGGGTGCCTGTATAAATGCCAGTTTTGCAAGGTGAAAAACAAAAAGAAGTTTTCCGTTCGGTCGGAACAGGATATTGACCACCAGATCAAACAGCTCAAACAATTATATGGCAAAGACCTCATTAATTTCAATGCCCTGTTTTTAGGAGAGCATGATGCCTTAAACGCGCCTTGCGAACTGATTCTTAAAACTGTACAAAAAGCTTATGATGCATTTGAATTCCAAGCATCGGTTATGAAAAAAAACTACCTGTTCATGTTCGGGAGTGCGGATTCTTTTTTAACTGCTGACAAGACCCTTTTTGAAACACTCAATCGCATGCCCTTTCAAACCTTTATCAATATCGGGCTTGAATCATATGACCAGGCAACTTTGGATCTTCTTGGCAAACCTTTGACCCGAAAACAGGTGGAGCATGCATTTCAAAAGATACGGGCTGTAAACGATACATTTCCCAATATAGAAATCACCTGCAATTTTGTCATGGATGAAACCCTCCCGGATTCTCACTATGAGGCGGTAATGACCCTTATCAGGGAAAACGTCAACAGGACAAAACCCAAAGGATGTGTTTACCTGTCTCCTTTAAAATTCGGCAGTCCCTCCCGGCAGGTGCTCTATGATTTTTATAAACTGAAATCCCTGAGCCGGTTTCCCACGTTTTTATATATAATCCAACGCCTATGAAATATTTGATTTCCAATCCTTAGCCTACCATAAAATATAAAATCACCTTCAGAGTTCATGCCAGAGATCGTAAAAATGGTTGACCGGTCCATGGCCTTTGCCCGTTGTATAGTCTGCCCCTGCCATGAGGGCGCAGGTAATATAGGTTTTGGCATTTCGGGCAGCAGTTTTGAGCCCAAACCCTTTGGCAAGATTGGCACAGATTGCCGAGGACAGCGTACAACCAGTACCGTGGGAATTAGGGGTATCGATGCGTGTTCCTGGCAGTTTTGTCATGGTATCCGTATCCTTCTGGTATAAAAAATCGCAGCTGTTCCCATGACTCAGATGACCGCCTTTTAACAAAACATTAGGACAGCCAAAAGTTGTAAGATCCCTTGCTGCCCGGGTCATATCTTCCAAGGTTTCAACATTCCGGTCCAGCAAAACAGATGCTTCGGGCAGATTGGGCGTGATAATTGTGGTTTTGGGGATAAGTATGGTTTTCAACGCCTGGACGGCATCACTTTGTAGCAGTTTGTCCCCGCTTTTGGAAATCATTACCGGGTCAAGAACAATATTGGAGCAATTCCATTGGACAAGCTTTCTGGCCACCATTTCTATGACTTCAGGAGAATGGAGCATACCGATTTTTACTGCATCCGTGCCAATGTCCGAAAGAACCGCATCAATCTGCTGACCGATAAACTCAGGCGGAACCGGGAAAATAGCTGTGACCACCCGGGTGTTCTGTGCAGTCAGAGCGGTAATAGCAGACATGCCAAAACAACCCAGGGCGGAAAATGTTTTTAAATCAGCCTGGATACCGGCACCACCGCCGCTGTCCGAACCTGCTATGGTCAATGCCCTGAAATAGGATTTCATGATCTTCTCTCCTGTGGGGGTTTAAATTTGTTCAAAAAGACTGACCAATTGTGTGGTCGCATCAAACGCATCCTTTGCCGAGCAAATGGCAGATACTACAGCAACAGCATCTGCACCGGCTTTTATGACCTTTTGGGCATTGGATGTGTCAAGCCCTCCTATGGCCACCAGGGGGTGGCAGGAATAATTCCTGATTTTCTCAAGGCCCCCAAGGCCCCAAGGAGTTTTGGTATCGGTTTTGGTTGGAGTGAGAAATACCGGGCTGACCCCCAGGTAGTCTACATCCAGATCCTGAGCTTTTTGTACATCTTCCCAGGTTTCTACGGACAGTCCGATGATTGCCCCGGGCCCCATCAGCTTCCGGGCATGTTCATAAGGCATGTCGCTCTGGCCAAGATGGACACCAGTGGCCTTTGCTGCCAGAGCAATGTCCACTCTGTCATTGATGATCAGGGGAATCCCGGCCGGTTTTAGAATAGACGAAAGATTCTGGGCCTTTTTTAGAAACAGCCGGGTGCCCGTATTTTTCTCCCGGAGCTGAACACAGGAAACACCGGCCTTGATGGCACCTAAAACAATTGATTCAAGTGATTTCCCCTGGCAGGCTTTCTGGTCTGTTACAAGATAAATTCCTTTCATGATCATCCTTAATCGTTAAAGAGTTCCTTGATATGGGTTTCGGACAATTGGTAAAGGCTATCAATAAAATTAATCTGGAGGGTTCCAGGGCCTTGCGCATTCTGGGCTGCCATTTCTCCTGCAATGCCCATGACGGCCATGGCATGGGCTGCGGCCTTGTCAAAATCCTGATTTACAGCGGCAAAAGCACCGCAAAGGGCTGTGGCAGTGCAGCCAAGACCAGTGACGCGGGGCATCATGGCATGACCGTTTTTCACCTGGATCATTGCCTCCTGTGATACAATATAATCTATTTTACCAGTGATGCAGACTACACAGTCAAATTCCAGGGCCAGGGCTCTGGCGGAATCAATGGCCTGATCCGAAGCACTGGTGCTGTCAACGCCTTTGGTGGTTATATCTTGTTCGCATAAAGCCATAATTTCCGAACCATTCCCCCGGATAATGGACGGGGCAGATGCCTGGATAAGTTCCCTTGCGGTACGGGTTCTGTACTGGGTGGCACCAACGCCCACGGGATCTATGATAATGGGGATCTGCCTGATTGTGGCTTTTTTGGCTGCCTTGAACATGGCCTCAATCCAGGCATCACTCAAGGTACCGATATTGATGACCAGAGCCCAGGCGATCCCTGCCATCTCTTCCACTTCAGGCAGGGCATGGGCCATGACCGGGGAAGCGCCCAGAGCCAGCAGGGCATTGGCCGTCGTGTTCATGACCACATAATTGGTAATATTGTGGACCAGGGGGGCATTTTTTCTTATTTTTTCAACATCGTTTAAGATACTTTCAGAATTGATTGTCATTGGTATTCTCCTTATTCCCAGTTATGGATGAGCAATGCTGCATCCACTTTGTTTTTGATGAGGTTGTATTCCAGGGCAAAGTCAGCAAAGGCCTGCCATTGGGCAAGGTTGTGCCCTGTTTTAACAGCAAAATAGGGCCGGGTAAGTTCAAACGCCTGGGTTTCTATTTTTTTATCTGCCTGGGGTACGGCAGCCAAATAAGTTGCCAGGGCATCCTCAGGATGGGCCTTTGTATAGGCAAAAGCCTTTTCAATGGCTTTTACAAAGCCTTTGACAGCGGCGGGTTTTTCCCTTAGGGTTTTCTCACCGCAGACAAAAATCAATTCTTCGTAATCCGGGATTCCCCATTTTTCCAGTTCAAAGAATTGGGCCTTATACCCGTGCTGGGCCATGCCAACGGTTTCATAGGTCTTAAAAGGCCCCATAACAGCATCCACTTGATTGGAAACCAGGGCTGGCAAAATGGTAAATCCCACATTCACAGGAGTATACCCCTGAATCTTGTTGATGGCGGCAAAGGCCTCTAAAAGCACATCCATAAGTCCAGGCACGGTATAGCCGATTTTTTTATGGGACAGATCAGAAGGATTTTTTATACCCTTGCCTTCCAGAAAAAGCAGGGTTGTCAATGGATGAACCACCAGGGGGGCCACAACCTTGATGGGAAGGCCATTGTCTACAGCAATAATGGTCTGGGGCTGGTATGAGACGGCAAGGTCCATATTGCCGGATGCGGCAAGTTTCAGAGCATCCGAGGTTTCAGATGGGCTGATGATACTCACCTCAATGCCCTGGTCAAAGAAATATCCCTTTTCCTGGGCCACATAAATGGGCAAATGATCCACATTGGGGAACCAGTCCAGCATGAGGCTTAATTTTTCGCCTGCCATAAGGCTGGAACTTCCCAGCAAGGTAAGCGCCAGAATAATACCAATAATCTTTCTTTTCATAATTTGTTTTCCTTTATTATTTTCATTTTATTTCCATTTTATAATTTTTCTTTCCAAAAATCCTACCAGCCACCACATGGTAAGGCCCATGGCAGTGAGCCATAAAATGGCGGCAAAGACCAGGCCCACCTGAAGCCTTGCATTGGACTGGATCATGAGAAACCCCAGTCCCTGCTGGGCACCCACCCACTCCCCGATCACAGCCCCGATGGTAGCCACGGTTACTCCCACCTTTAAGCCGGCAAAAAAACGAGGCAGGGCCCAGGGCCAATAAAGCAAAATCAGGGTTTCAAAAAAAGAAGCCCCCATAAGGCGGAACAATACTCTGAACTCGGGATCACAGCTTTTGAGCCCTTCCAGAAGGCTGACGCAGATCGGGAAAAAAATAATGACCCATGCCATGAACACCTTGGAGGCAATCCCGTATCCCAGCCAGACCACCAGAAGTGGGGCAATGGCAAACACGGGTATAGCCTGGGAGGCTACGAGAAAAGGGGCAAGAGCCTTTTCCAGGGTTGGTTTGGCAAACATGACAATGGCCAGGGGTATTGCCGTGCACAATGCCAGGCAAATACCCATTATAATTTCTGTAAAGGTAACTACAGCATGGGGCAGAATCAGGGGAGCCTGGATCAAAGCAATGGTAAATATGCTTGAAGGGGGAGGGAGAATAAACACGGGCACAGCCAGTATTCGGACAAAAGCCTCCCAAAGGCCCAGGATCAGAACCACAAATAGCGCTGCCAGCAAATTAACCTGGTTCATGGATCAGATCTCCCTCAAGCTTGTCCAGGACATCTGCTTTGATATCCAGTAAGGTTGGGTCATTAAATTTTCTGGGTTTGGGCGAATCCAGGACAAAATGCCGGGATATGGCCATGGGCATGGGACTGAGCAGATAAATTTCATCTGCCAGGAGCAGGGCTTCTTCAATGTCATGGGTAATCATGAGAATGGTTTTCTTAAACTCCGTCTGTAGCAGCAGCAAAAGGGATTGAAGACTTCTTCTGGTAATGGTGTCAAGAGCTGATAAAGGTTCATCCAAAAGGATCAGATCCCGGTTGAACATCAGGGTCCTGACCAGGGCACACCTCTGGCGCATGCCGCCAGACACCTGGTTGGAGTAATGAGACTCATATCCTTTCAGTCCCAGGCGTTTGAAAAGGCTGCGGGCTTGGTTTTCAGCCGCTATCATATCCTGCCCACCGGTTTTTGCAGGCAGTAATGCATTGTCCAAAAGGGAAAACCAGGGCAGCAGCATATCCTTTTGCTGCATATATGCTGCATGTTGACTCAGGTTTAAAAGGGGTTCATGGTTCCAGGAAAGGCTTCCCCCATCCAAATGGATGACTCCTGTCAACCCGTCAAATAGAGTACTTTTTCCACAGCCGGAAGGCCCTACCAGGACATGGAACCGGCCCTGAGGAACCTTGAGATCGAACTCGGAAAAGACATTTTGTCCCTTAAAATACTTTGTGACAGAACATACCTGAAGCATGGAAAACCAGCCGCTCTTTTAAAAAAGTTAATAAAATTTGTGCAAATCAAAAAAAGGCGGATGTGAATCCAAGGTGTGAAAACATATTAACTTTCCTACGCCAGCATGACCTGGATCAGGTTCCAGGGGTCGAAACAAATTCAAGTTTCCTCTCAGCCGATATTTATCGGCTCCCCCAGTCCACCAATGCATGTTGCACCAGTAAGGCAAGAGATATCACGGACCCGGCAGGCTTGTCAATCACCCGTTGGATATTGTCTCCCTGCCATTTAGGAAAAATAGCAATACTACCAAATCTCCTAAATACAGATTTACCCGGAGCTCTTGATTTTACCCTATTTTTGATGGTAGTTTCTCTTTCATGAATACGACACCAAAACTTATCTCACTTCACGGGGGCCACAGCGGCCAGTATTGCAACCATGCCAGGGATTTGCTTGAAGACATTATCCTGCGGTATATAGAGCTCGGGTTTACAAAAGTCGGAATTACCGAACATGTCCCGCCGATTAATGATAAATTTTTGTTTCCCGATGAAAAAAAGGCGAATCTTACGGCTGTTGATCTTGCTAAACGGTTTGAAAATTACTTTAACGAGCTCAACGCACTGAAAAATAAATATGCATCTAAAATCAAAATCTTTGCCGGGATGGAGACAGAAACCTGTACCGGCTACGCAGATCATATTAATAAACTGATCTCAAGGTTTCAACCGGATTATATTGTGGGGTCTGTCCACCATATTGATGATATCTTTTTTGATTATTCCAAAGAAGAATATAACAGGGCTGCTCGTGTCTGCGGCTCGTATGATGCAATGTATGAAAAGTATTTTGACCTTCAATATGAAATGATAAAAACGCTTAAACCATTTGTTGTAGGACATTTTGACCTGATCAGAATCTATGATGAGGATTACAAAAAAAGACTTCTGCTCCCTGAAATCGACCAGAAAATCAAACGGAATCTAACGCTTATCAAATCCTTGAACCTTGTCATGGATTTTAATCTTCGGCCCCTTGCAAGGGGTGAAAAAGAGCCCTATATCACAACCTCGATTCTTAAAACTGCAAAGAAAATGGAGATACGTGTGGTTCCCGGAGATGATTCCCACAGCGTCAATGAAGCAGGCCTTCATGTTGACAAGGCAATCGAAATATTAAAAGCCCATGGATTTGAGACCCAATGGCCAGAGCCTGTGCTTCTAACTTAGGATCTAAAATGAAACCTGAAAATCTTTCAATCATTCTTGTTGAACCCCGGGGACCGATTAATATCGGCTCTGTCTGCAGGACCATGATGAATTTCGGATTCACACAGCTTCGGCTGGTAAATCCCACAAAACATTACAAATCCCTTTTGGCAAAAAAAATGGCCTTAAGCGCATTCTCTGTTCTTGAAAATGCTTTGATTTTTGATGATCTTGCCTCTGCCCTTTCAGACATACAGATTGCCTTTGGCACTACCCGACGATTTGGCAAGTACCGGAAAAACTTTTTCACACCATCAGGTGCAGCCGAAAAGTTCCGGGAAACATATCAGAAAATAAGTTGCGCCCTGGTACTGGGTCCTGAGGACACAGGACTTGAAACTAAAGACCTTGATCTTTGCCAGCACTTTATCACCATCCCCACCCATGATGCCTACCCGTCCATGAACCTGAGCCATGCCCTGACTGTGCTGTTATATGAAGTATCTTTAAAATCCGATCCGGGGAAGAAATCTTTTGACCCGCCCTCTAAAAAGCTTGCGACCGGGGATGAAATTGAACATATGTTTGCCCATATGAGAAAAAGCCTTCTAGATATTGATTTTCTTGACAACCAAAATCCGGATCACCTGTTAAGGACTTTCAGGCGGATCTTCGGCACCGCAGGGATCACATCCAGGGATGTCCGAATCATCCGGGGACTGATGAGCAGGATCGACTGGACAGAAAACCAGAGAAAAAAATATACAAAAGTTCGCGATGGATAATCATATTATGCTTAAATACTTAACCGTACACCATTTAAATATGACAGGCTTTTCCCCCATTTGCCAATTGAGGTGTCCCCTTCAGATGTCATCAACAGTCTTTCAATACCAAAGCCCATCCCTACCCATGTATCTGTAATACCCCATGCTGCATCAAGGGGATGCGGCCCCATGGCTCCAGAAGCAACTTCAATGCTTTCCGAACCCGCCACAACATCCAGAGTGGTTCCATAGACCTTGGAGTCTTCGCTTTCAAATCTAAAATCATCCAATCCTGCTGTCTTTGCTATAATACCCGCCAGCTCCTTTAACCTGGCATGGCGGTTTTCTTCGGGAAGTCCCATTTCCACAAAATTCAACATGGTAAATTCACTGTTGTGCCGGGCACCGTCAGACTCTTTACGGAAGCAGGAACCCATCTCAAAAAACCGAATGGGCCGGTGGTTCAGCCGACTGAAATCAACCATTAAACTGTAAAGGCTGGGTGCCAGCATGGGCCGCAGGCATTGTTTTTCGTTTAGCCAGTAAACCTGCTGGAAAAGGGGATGATCATCATCTATGGTCATTTTTTCAAGGGCGGCTTTGGTTATGATCGTCGGGGTAAACACCCGGATAAAACCTTGTTGGTGAAGTATCCGGCAAAGTGTTTCCTTAAGTTTTTCAATGTGTGATTTTTTGCCCTGGATCAGAAAGTCTGATAATTTCGCCCTGTCGGCTTTAACCTGCTTTTTCTCAATTTGCTGAAATATTTTGTTCCGTTCGGCGAGCGTAGAAAACTCAGCGGGAATATTTTGCAGGTCCACCCCCAGTTCCTTAAGTCGCCTGACCTGTGTCCCGGTCCATGTTAAATCATTCAAAATAGTCTCCTGTTTCTCTTTCTATAAAAGAAGGGAGATTGCCATACCCGCAACACCCAGCTCCAGTTTATCATGTATGAGACGATCTTTCAGGATCTGGCAGCCCTTTTTAGAAATCCCCAGTGGCACACCCGGGGCTGCAATGACCATATGATCCGAAATCAATTCATCCGGGATTGTATTCGCTGCCGGTGTAGCTTCCAGAACATATCCATAGTTTGAAACTGCCATATTTAAATCCTCTTCAATGACTATTTTGTTACCCCCCGGATATACTGAAAGCCTTTCTTTCAATAACCTGGCGGCTGGAAGATGAATATCACATAACACCACCCGCGCCCCTGAAGATAAAAGAGTCTGGGCTGCTGCTTCTCCCACGGGGCCGCATCCAAGGACCAGTACTTCGCAATTCTCGATTCCTTTGGCCATAAGATCCAGTGCTGCGGCAAAAACCCTGCCGGTTGCCTCAGAATTATCTGCCACAGACCGGATGTTTAAATTTAATCCCACAAACCTGTGATCATCGGCCATCATGATGGCATCTGCCTTGTTTTCAAAAGCCAGTGCAACACCGGATGTATCAGGCAGATCAGACACCAGGGCATTAAACCCTAAAAACCTTAGTATAGCCGCAACAGTTTCACAAAAATCCGAAATGATGCCCTGTCCGGCTGTAACCGGCACTACATGGATACAAAAAGATTCTACCCGGTGCCTTATCTGAATTTCATCTTTACCATAGGCATGGCAGGCGATTCCCAGGAACGTCCGGCCTGTTTTGGCCAAAAGTTCCTGATTGCATGTCACCAGTCGAGATGAGATATTGCTGATATCACTGGTTTTTAAACGGGTCAATGGATCTGCTCCTCAATCTGTTCATAGCAGTTCTGCCTTTTAGCGGTTACATCCTCATGGGTGCTGCCGGTAAATATCAGGGTGGCCACCCATTGTTTTTTCCCGGGGGCATAACTTGTAATGGCCTCATTGGCACCAAAAAAGTCGGTCTGCACTGTCAAAGGGCCATCCAGAGTCATGATATGCTCTCCGCAAACCTCTAAATCAGCCCCTGAGACCCGGATATGCTCAACCGCTGCAACCCGCTCACATTTTTGTTCAGAGTCTACACTGTTTTTATTTAAAAATAAATTACCCAGCATCTGAACCATATTGATCCCAGTTGACCCGTAAACAGTAATGGGTGTCTGGCTGGGGAGCCTGGCATCGATTTCAAGTAATTTGAAATCATTATTATTGAGTACCACTTCAACATCCATGATCCCGTTGAGACGAATTTCTTCTGCGATGGCAAGTGCCATTTCTTCAAACCGGGCAATTTGATGAAACAATAGTTGTGTAGGGGCTATGACCCTTTTGCAGTCATATGCTTTGTCCATGATAAGATCAGTGACCTGAAGTGCCTGGTATTTTCCAGGACTTCCCACAATTTCAATGGAATAGGAAGGTCCTTCCAAATATTGCTGTATGACCATATTGTCCAGATCCTGCCTGTTTGAAAACCTGGAAAACAGTGCTTTTGCATCATTAAACACTTCAACGCCCCGGCTGCCGCTTGCCTGATCCGGTTTTACCACAACAGGGAACCTGCAATCAGGCCAGGGGCCGGGTGCAGGAAGATTCATTTTTCTGAAGAGGGCATTGGATTTTAGCTTGGAACTTGAAATCCTGTATGCATCCAGGTCAAAACCCAGGGGAATATTTTTCATTTCTGCCCAGATCTTTATTGCAGTCAGCACATCAATATCCTCGACTGCCGGAAGGATAAGGTCCACTGCGGGGCAGTCTTGGGGAACCGGGTGTTCAAGGCTGAATTCAAATTCCAGAAACCGGTCACACAACCCTGTTGCCGGTGCATCAGGGTTCCTGTCAATGACAAGGGTCTTCCATCCGGCCTTTTGAGCCAGGTAAACCGCTTCAACTCCCTGGAGTTTTCCTCCGATGACAGCGATCAGCATATCATTTTCTCTTTTTTTACAAAGGAACTGCTCAATGCGGTTTGTCTGGCTGCTGTCCATGCCTGATATTCTCCGGGCAAAGCAGGTTCCAATCCACAGGTTTTCAGAATCGGTAAAATATGGTTCGGGGTCCTTCGGGATTCTTCAATATCAAGAGAATGATTGGCAACCCCTGCAAGGCCTTTTTGGGGAGGAACAATAGAGGTCACCACATTGGCACCTGCTATAAGTCTCGCTTTTAACCCGTCAAGTCCATCCACATCCAGAGAGGCGGGAATAAGCCGGTCCGGCAAGATAAGCCGCATGACAGCAATGATCTTTTGTTCCTTTAAATTGTCCTGGGGCATAATTTTGGCCATGGGTGTGCCTGTCTGGGGAACAAATGTCATAATCCTTGCCTGATCCACAGAAAAGTCTCTCATCCAGATAATGGAGTCGGCCAGATCATCCAAAGTTTCTCCCACGCCAGTCAGGATGCCTTCTTCAATGAGCATCCCAAGGCCTTTGGCCATCTTTTTTTTGGCCAGTCTTGTTTTAAAGTCCTGCCCATACCTTAAATTTTTATACAAAGATTTATTGTGTGTCTCTTGGTAACATGCATACCAGGTTACCCCGGCATCAGCCAGTTCTACAAGGATCCTGTCGGGAAGGGTGCCCGGAGAAATCATTACGGGAAGGTTTGTCTCTTTTTGAACAGCTTTGACCATACCGACGAATCGCTTGAACCCGGATTCCCCTGAAGAATACAATTCCGGGTCCTCCCCCATGGTCAGGTCAATAAGATGTACCCCGGCATCAGCCATTTCCCTTGCTGCAGTAAGGATTTGAGTTTGAGTTTTCCGGTACCGGGCAAGCATCTTATTGGATCTTCTGTACTGACAGAACCTGCAGTTATTCCGGCAGTGTGTAGAAAAATACAAAAATCCGTACAGAAATATCTTGTTGCCAAAATATCTATCCCGTACATTTTGAGCTGCTTCAAAAAGCAGGCTGATGTCGTAAGGTTTCGAGAGCCCGAGAAGATATTTTATTTCGCTTTTTTCTGCAGGATGACCATCTTGCAGACGATTTAAAATCCGGGTCAGATTTAAATCTGCCGTCAGCATTATATTTTCCTTTACTACAACTCGTTATTTTTTATCAACATGGATCCCTGGTGCCGCTTAAACAGGGTTGCAGAATATTTTTCAAGTTTCCAGTCCGGGACTCGGCATTCCGGACACACCCGGACAAACCATTTATTCCTCAACCATCGCCCCGCCCGGCTGTTCAAAGAATTATTGATGAGAAATTCCTTGTTGCAATGGGTCGTAAGCCTGGCAGTGTTACCCATGATTTCTATTGAACGAATTCCATGAAGCTGTCCTGTTCGGGATGGCCACAGCTTGATCTTGTCGATCAGGCTGAAAATCCGTACCCTTTTTCGATAATATCGTTTTTTAACAGGCTTTGTTCTTTTTTCTTCTGTTCCCATGAATCATTCAATTTAAATTATTTAAAATGGCGGAGAGTCCGGGAGTCGCACCCGGCTGCATGGATTTAGAGTCCATGTGATCCCATCCGATCCACCCTCCGATGAGTGGTATGGCCGCTGCCGTGTCAGGCTTTTATCTTTTCATTCTTTGGATCATAAAGTGGTGATAGTGACACTTTTGCAGGATATGTTTTCCCGGCAATATCAATTTCCCAATTTCCTGCGGCAATATAATCCTGATCGACTGGTTCTCCTGCCTCAATCATAAATAATCCAACGGCTCCGCCAAGAGTAAAACCATAAGAAGCGGAACTGACATAGCCCACAGGTTTTCCATTCCTGCTGACAATTTCAGCGTGGTATAATAAGGGGTCTGGATCTTTCACCAGCACCTGGGCCATACGTCTTGTCATCTTAGCGGTTGCCTTTTTCTTAACACAGGCATCTTTGCCAATAAATCCGGAAGGCTTGTCTAATTTAACAGTAAAGCCCAATCCTGTTTCATAGGGATCATCCGTGTTGTCCATGTCATGTCCGTAATCTCGATACCCTTTCTCCATTCTCAAACTGGCAAGTGCTTTAAGCCCTGCATGGCGCAGGTTGAATTTTTCTCCGGCTTCAACTATACAGTCATAAACATGGGTTGCCTGTTCCGTCGGGATGAAAAGTTCATACCCAAGCTCACCTAAATAAGTAATCCTGATACAAATCGCGCGTGCATACCCAATGGCAATCTCCTGTACATGCCTGTAGGGAAATGCCTCATTTGATAAATCAGTCGTGGTGATGGATTGTAACAGCTCCCGAGACTTTGGTCCCTGAATATTTAATTGAGCAAAAGCAGACGTCATATCGGTGACAAAGGCATGAGCATCATTTGGAATGTTTCTCTTTAACCAGGTTTCAGCATGTCGATGCATGGTATCTGTAACAACCACTAAATATTTTTCTTCTTCAAGTTTTGCCACGGTCAAATCAGTTTCGATTTTTCCGTTTTCATTTAACCATGTTGTGTAAGTGATTTGATTAACCCTGCTGTCAACTTCATTTGCCGAAACGTTATTTAATGATTTTCCGGCGTCACGGCCCTGTACGTAAAATTTTGGCATGAAAGACATATCCATGAGGATAACATTTTCGCGGGCAGCCTTATGTTCAGCTTCCCAAAAATCAAACCAGGGTTCTTTGCCCCAGGAATGTTTATCAATTTTGGGTTCATGGCCCTGTGGCGCAAACCAGTCAGCGCCTTCCCAGCCGCTCACATCCTTGAAAAAAGCACCTTGCGCCTTTAAGCGATCATAGACTGCTGATTTTTTGGCACCTCTAGCCGTTTGCATGGATTTATAAGGGTAGTGACACTGATACACCATGCCAAGAGATTCAACCGTCCGATGCTTTCTGTATTCCGGATTATTTTGATAGGTGTGCAGGCGATCAATGTTAAACCCGGTGATGTCGATATCTGGTTTTCCATCCATTATCCAATGCGCCATGGCGCGACCCAGGCCTCCGCCAACTATAATTCCGATGGAATTTAATCCGGCAGCCACAAAATAATTTTTTACTTCAGGCGCTTCACCCACAATGGCTTGAAGATCAGCCGTAAAGCTTTCAGGACCGCAGAAAAATTTCTTTATGCCAAGTTCTTTGGTTATGGGAACCCGTGACATTGCTTTTTCCAAAAATGGCCCCATTCGATCCCAATCAGGCTCAATCTCACCAAAGGAAAAGTTTTCCGGAATACGTTTGATATTCCAGGGAGCACATTTAGGTTCAAATAATCCCACCATGAGCCCGCCGACTTCCTCTCGGTAATACCCATAGTGAGACGGATCTTCAAGTATCGGCATATTGGGAGGAATATCGTCTATCTCCTCAGTGATCAAATAATAATGCTCTGACGCCTGATTGGGAATATTGACACCGTCTACATCTCCAATTTGGCGGGCCCACATGCCGGCACAATTGACGACGACATCAGCCTGGATATCCCCATGGAGCGTCTTTACTCCGGTGACAACACCATTTTTCTTTATAATTCCCGTGGATGCGACCTTTTCAAATATTTTTACTCCCTTATTGCGGGCACCTTTAGCCAGAGACATGGTGACATCGACTGGATTAACCCGCCCGTCATCTTTTACATAAAAACCTGCGAGCAAATCATCTACACGGGCCAGAGGAAAAAGATCCTTGATTTCTCTGGGTGAAATTTCTTGTACATCAACCCCGCAATACCTGTTAAATGCAGCAATACGGCGGTATTCTTCCAAACGATCTTTATTACTGGCAGCTTCGATAAAACCAATCGGTTTAAACCCTGTTGATAATCCGGTTTCAGCCTCAAGCCGGGTATAAAGATCCCGGGAATATTTACGCATCTGGGTTGAAGTTTCAGAGGTTGACCCAAAGGTCACCATCAGGCCTGCAGCATGCCATGTTGTTCCAGAGGTTAATTCATCCCGTTCTAACAGGACGACATCTTTGCATCCCATATGGCCCAGGTGGTAGGCAATAGAACAACCCATAATCCCCCCGCCGATGATAACAACGTTGGCGTGCTCAGGTAGAGTTATATTTTTTTTCCCCATTGATATTCCTTATTATCAGGCGGGGTCAGGCTTTCCTTATTGTCGTTATTAAGCTTAATAAGGAAAGCCTGACCCCTGTTAAGATTTAATCCCCATTTCTTTTTCCGCTTCTACAACAATGGATCGAATTTTTGCAAGCACTTTGTCCGGAAGCGGATCAGGCGTATGATTTTCCAGGATGTATCTAACCTTTACCATAGCTCTGTCATAAGCAGTGGTTGCTCCTGCCTTTTCCCAGGTTCCCCGCATTTTTCGATCAATCAATTCAGGCTTTGACTGGCTTCTCATCCATTTGAATGTGTGTTTGTGCATGAGAAAATCTTTGCCCGGACCTATCTCCTTGATAGTGTCGATGGCAAGCGTTTCGTCATTGACAGGAATTCCCTGAATCGTATGCTTAATCATACGCGCAAACTCACAATCTAAAACCAATTGACCGTAATCAAAAGTGATACCGCTTTCCAGCATGCCCGAACCATAAATCATATTGGCACCTGCCAATGCGGGTATAAGTCCGGTGAGTGTCTTCTCGTGGCCAGTCTGGGTATCAGATATTTTACTGTCGCCCTACTGACCAGCCACATAACTGGGCAAAGCATAATATCGGGCAAGACGGGCCACTGCCCCACTTATCACAGCGCACTCGGGTGTGCCCACACTGGCTGACGCAAGCTTTAGATCCATGGCTGTGGTGGAACTGCCATAAATAACAGGGGCACCTTTCCGGGTAAGCTGTGCCAGCGTAATTCCGGAAAGGACTTCGGCATTATGATTCACCAGTGTGCCCGCCAGGGTTACAGGAGATGTGCCGCCTGCCATGGCCATGGATAAAATATTACAGACCACATTGTTTCGTGCTGCTTCCATGATAATCTCACAACAGTCGGAGATCAGTTTCAACGGGCTTACCGGGCATGTTGTAAAAGAAACAATGGGGCGGTTTTTAAATTCTTTTACACCGCCGGCAATGGCTTCACCCATTTTAATAATTTTTTTTAGAAATTTGCCATTTCCCGGACCAAAGGCACAATGTTTTGTGGTATGGGTCAGATAGGCTTCTGCATTGTGAAGCGGTACGGTATCCTGGTTGACATCATGGGCGCCAAGCGCTTTTTCGCAAAAATCAATTTCAGGAAGAGCGTCAATTACTCTGGCAGAATCAATCAAGTCCTGTTTTACCGGGCTTCGGTTTTCTCCTGTATACGGATCATTTACCATTACGCCTTCACTGAAATTAGTAAAATATACCCGGGTATTTTCCAGAACAATATCATGTTTGGGATCACGGCCGTACAGCACTACCTTGGGAGGCGCAGACCGAATGGCACCTTCCACCAGATACGGCGGTATCTTTACAATTTTTGTGTCGCGGTCAACAACTGCTCCCCCCCCTTCAAAATAATCCAGCGCATTGTCATCTTCTACAAAAACACCTGTTTCATTAAGAACTTCAAGGGTTCCATAGTGAATCTCATCCAACTCGTCATTTGTCAGGATGTTGAGACTCAATCCGGAGCCAAGTTGCTTTCCTGCATGAAAATTACGTTTCATATCAGTTTATACCTCGCAATTATTAGTTAATAATTTTGATAAAGAATAAATGTTACTACTGACAGGGTAACTTTTGTTCTTGTTTTTTTTTATCAAACTCTTTATATTTATGTCAAGTTCAAAAAAACCAACTACTTATAAAGGTTAACGATAATATATCCGGCATAGCATAATAGGCCGGATCAAAGATTTTTTATGATAAAAATAAATACGGAACTAAAACTTGGGCTGTCGGATTATGCCCTTACTGCCTATATCTCTCTGGCAGCAAATCATCCGGTTAACGGATCACAGTTAAGTCGTCAGTCAGGTATACCCAGGGCCAGAATATATGATGTTTTAGAGACGCTTTCTGCCAAAGGATTTGTAATTGAATCCAGTAAAGGCATGTACACGCCTATTCCATCCGAGGAACTGATTCGAAGGATGCGCCAGGATTTTGAGGCGGTACTTTCTTCCCTGGAAGAAAGATTAAGAAACGCCGAACAAAAACCTGAAAAGGATGTTATCTGGACAATAAAAGGGTATGCCGCTGCAATGGGCAAGGCAAAAGAGATGATCGACAAGGCAAAAAATGAAATTTATATTAGAATGTCACCGGAAGAAGGACATCATCTTGATTCAAAACTGATGATTGCTGAATCCCGCAGTGTGCAGGTCAAATATATTTCAATGAAACCCGGTCCTCAAATATTTAAATTTCAGATAATTCATCCTTGTCCTGAACCTTGTGAACAAAATTCAAATACCAGATTCTTTGATATTGTTGTGGACAAAAAAGAAGTCCTATGTGGAATGTTTATTGAAGGAGATGAAGAAGGCTCTGTTATTAACTGGGGGCAAAATAAAAGATTTGTCCTGTCAGGCAGGGACAGTCTGCGTCATGATTTTTTCCATTATTTTCTTCATAAAGTCCAAAATGACAAAAAAGAACTCACCCAAAAAGAAAATGAGCTCTATGAATTTATTCAGAAAGATGTTTAGGGACATTCAGTTTCAAATACCTTGTTATTTCTCAAATAATATTATACTCAAAAATAAGTTCTGTTCTGCACCGTAAAAAAAATATAAGGAGTTAGAACGTAGGACGTGGTAAGGGATGGTGAAGAAGCTCTGGATTATCTTTTTAAACGCGCTATATACAAAGACCGGAAAACCGGTGGAATTTGAAGACTTCGTGAAAGCAGAAATTCAGGGTGGAACAGAACAAATTCTGCTGGTTGATGATGAAAACGAAATCATTGCAATGGATAAGTAATGTCAAAAAAGGAAATTATATTCAAATGAAACAGATTCTTATTATTGATGATGAAGCACCTATTCGGAAAATGCTCAGAATCCTGCTTGAAAAAAATGATTATGCAGTTATCGATGCCCAAGATGGTAGTCAGGGAGTTAAGCTGTTTAAAGAACACAAGCCCGATCTCATTATTACAGACCTTATCATGCCGGAAAAAGAAGGGTTGGAAACAATCATAGAAATAAAAAAACTAAACCTGGATACAAAGATAATAGCCATATCCGGCGGTGGAGTTGTTGGGCCTGAAACATATTTAGACCTTGCAAAAAACCTTGGCGCGCAATATTCTTTTAACTGGATATTTGCCATAAGGTGAGAGCA
>NZ_JAUWQB010000102.1 GCF_030611305.1 Desulfobacula sp.
CTGCGAGATCGCATTTGAAAGGGTGGTGGTAACGTGGCTCTGCCCGACAAATTTGTCAAATGTCTGGGGCCTATATTTCAGTGCTAATAATTGATATGACATGTTATCTTAATTATGACTGTTTATGATCAGTGGCGGAGAAGGAGGGATTCGAACCCTCGGTACCCGGTTAGGATACACACGCTTTCCAGGCGTGCACCTTCAGCCAGCTCGGTCACCTCTCCGCATTAAATTAATTCAAGGCAAAATAGTATTTTTTTGCAATTGTGTCAAGATCTAAACATGGAAACATACTCATGGCTAAACCTATTTTCAGATGCATAGATATAAAAGGGCGGGTGAATAACACAGGGTTTGTCGCTGTTTTTCACAGCACTGTTTTTCATCGCACAGAGGATAACACGTTTGGCCGCAGAATTTTTTTTTATATGCACAAACCTGATGAAATCAGGGGTATATTTATAACGCTCCATGGTCAGAACCAGATCCGGTAATCGGTCTGCAGGAAAGATGACATATAATCGCCCCCGGGTTTGAAGCAGCCTGTTTGAACAATAAAAAAGCATATCAATGTCAAGAGTGATCTCATGGCGCGCAATGGCTTTTTGAGAATCCGGATTCAGCCTGCCGGAATCTTTTTTTATATAGGGCGGGTTTGAGATGATAATACCTGCCGGCCCGTTTATGTCGGAAACCCGTATATTGTTAATATCTTCATGAATAATCCGGATAGTGCTTTCCAGTCTGTTGTCGATGATGTTTTGTCTGGCAAACCCGGATAATTCTTTTTGAATTTCAACACCAATGATGTTGAGACCAGGCCATCTTAATGCCAGAATCAAAGGCATAATCGCACAGCCACATCCTATATCAACGATCTTTTCAATACCCGCTGGTTGAATGTGGGCCGCAAGGATGAACGGATCCATGGAAAATCGATATCCGGTTTCAGGCTGGGACACCTTTATCTCATGGTTAAAGAAAGGGTCAGGAGAGAATTTTTCCAATTTTAAACCGGATTTGTTTAACTGATATATGTTCAAGTTGCTTGTTCATATTTAAGATCATTTCTTTTTCAAGGAATTTGAGCTGATGTATCCAGGATGAACTTGATACATTGACAATGAGTACCCCGTCTTTAAAAGAGTCAGGCTTGGCATTCATGGCAATGGGCCTTCCAACAGCATCATCCCAGATGTCCCATATTCTGGTCATTTCCGTGTCCCTAGCCGGCCTGTATTTGCCGAGGGCGGAATTTAAGATGTCACTGATATGAATCAGTTTGCTGTTCTTATCTTTTTTGTCCAATTGAATTTGTCCTAATTTTTTTAGACACTTGTTCTTACCCTATCTCATAGCATATTATTTAATCGGAATATACCCAAAAGATGTTTTGACTTATATGATTACTATAAAGCCCTGCCAACTTATATTTTAAATAAATATTGCCTTTTGGGCTTGATAAATATAAATATGGTTATATTTTGCTTTCATATAATTTGGGTTTTAAAAAAAATAATTTATTAGGATAATATCTATGAATTGGGATTGGGAAAAACTTAGAGCAAATCAGCAGAAGTTTGAGAAGAAGAAAGAAGGCGGCGGGCCTGGCATGCCAAGGCCTCCCCAGATGGATGAACTTTTAAACAAATTTAAAGGATTTAAGTTTCCAGGGGGCTTTCTGGTTGTCATTATTCTTTTGGCTTTGTTTTTTGGATCGTCCACTTTTTTTACAATTAAACTGGATGAAGTCGGTGTCATTCAGCGGTTTGGAAAATTTAATAGGATTGCTCAGCCGGGCTTGAGCTTTAAATTTCCGGCAGGTGTTGAAAAAATGACCAAAGTAAAGATAAAAAGGATTTATAAGGAAGAATTCGGATTTGAAACAGTACAAGGATCAAGCAATTACAGGTTCTCAAGTGAAAGCCCCTCACAGGAGACGGCCTTAATGCTGACCGGAGATTTGAATGTGGCAGTGGTCCCCTGGATTGTCCAATACAGAATTTCCAATCCCCGTGATTACCTGTTTGAGGTCAAGGATGTCAGGGCTATTTTAAGAGATATGTCTGAGGCCAGCATGCGGACCGTTGTCGGAGACAGAAGTATTAATGAGGTCATCAGTAAACGAGAAGAGATTGCCCTGGCTGCCAAAGAAATACTTCAAAATGAAATGACTCAGGCAAAGTCCGGTATTAATATTGTTACCATTGAAATGAAAAAGACAAATGTTCCGGAACCTGTCCAGAACTCTTTTAATGAGGTGAACCAGGCCACCCAGGAAAAAGAACAAACGATTTATAAAGCAAGAGAAGAATATAATAAGGCCGTGCCTTTGGCCCGTGGTGAAGCCAAAAGAGTAATAAAGGATGCAGAAGGGTATGCTATTGATCGGGTTAACCGTGCCCAGGGTGATGCTGCCAAATTTTCAGCGGTCTACAAAGAGTATATAAAAGCCAAAGATGTTACAAAAAAAAGGATATATCTGGAATCAATGCTGGAAATTTTCCCCAATCTTGGACCAAAGTATATTATTGATTCTGAACAGAAAAATCTATTACCTTTTTTAAATATGGGTCAAGGCTCGTCCTCTGCCCTTCAAAACAGTTTCCTTAAAAAAAGTGAGTAAAAAATGAATAATATTATAAAACCTTTATTTTTGGCTGTCATCGCTATCGGTATTATCTTGGTATATAATGCTGCTTATATCGTTGATGAAACCGAGCAGGTTGTGGTCACCCAGTTTGGTAGAGTAGTGGGCAAACCTGTTACCACACCCGGTTTAAAATTCAAGTTGCCCTTTTTTCAACAAGCCAATTATTTCCCAAACAACCTGTTAACCTGGGATGGTGATCCAGGCCAGGTGCCCACAAAAGATAAAACTTATATCTGGGTGGATACTTTTGCAAGATGGAAGATTGTTGATTCCATAAAATATTTTCAGACTGTCAACAATGAACTTGCCGCGCTTGAGCGTCTGGATGATATTATTGATCCTGCCATGAGGAATCTTGTGACATCATACCCTCTGGTCGAAAGTGTTCGTAATTCTGATCGACCTATGGATACTTTTGAATCCACGGTTGATGAAAACAGAAAACGGATCCAGTATAAAATTTCACTTGGCCGGGATAAGATTACAAAGCAAATAGTAAAACAGGCCAGGCCCAAACTAACCCCGTTTGGGATTGAACTTGTGGATGTAAGAATAAAAAGAATAAATTATATCGAGAGCGTAAGGCGAGCGGTCTACGACAGGATGATTGCAGAAAGAAACCAGATTGCAGAAAAATATCGTGCAGAGGGTAAGGGGGAAGCAAGCAATATAAGGGGTGAAAAAGAAAAGGAGCTTCAGGTAATCAAATCCCAGGCCTATAAAGATTCCCAGACGATTAAGGGTGAGGCTGATGCAAAGGCCACCCTGATTTATGCGGACGCGTATAGTGTAGATCCTGATTTTTATGCTTTTCTAAAGACCATGGATGTCTATAAAAAAACCATAAAAAAAGACACCACCCTGATTCTTTCAACAGATTCTGATTTTATGAAGTACTTTAAAGGTATTGAATAGCCCCTTTACGAAACGGCTAAGAAACGGGTTTTGAGTATTGAGTTGAATAATCGTTTGCAACTCAATACTCCCCATATTTTAACAGCTATTTTTTCTTTCTCTGGTGTCTGGTCTTGGCAAGGAGTTTTCTGTGTTTATGCTTCCTCATTTTTTTCTTTCTCTTTTTCATCACACTACTCAAAAAAATCACCTCCTTATTATACAGGCATAGTTTAATTTTTATTTCAAATTTAGTTAAAAGAGCTTTATAGCATAATATTTTATTAAATGTCCAATTTTTTATTGGTTATAATAAAGGCGCTCAATGAAAACAGCACGACACTTTAATAGAGAAGAGCTTTTAAAGGTTGATGAAGCTGTAAAGGTTTCAGAGGAAATAGTAAATAATTTTTATAAAATGTCCTCTGGTCACTGGCTTAAAAACAGGTATGATATAAAGACAGCCAAAGATCTTGCACCCCATGAATGTGTTGACGGTCCTTTTGCCCAGGTGGTTAAATATGAGGGGCGCAAAAAAGATGTTCCTTTGGGATCTTCTTTGTTCAGCCTTTACCAAGTATGTCTTCAGGACCATGCTATTCTTACAATGGTTTCCAAAAAAGGCGACCTGTCATTAGAGCCGTTCCTTCTTTATATATTGACCCATGAACTGGTTCATATTGTCAGATTTTCAAAATTTAAACAGCGATATGAAAACAAGAATGAAGCGGATGTCACATTGGATGAGGAGCGGAAAGTTCATAAATTAACCCACACCATTTTAAAGCCGGTATCGGTTTCTGGTTTAAGCAAAGTCTTTGGATTTTATAAAGATTGGCTCTCGGTTCCGGGATCTTGAATATAGGTAAAAAATTTGGATAAACCTGCTTGACAAGGATAAAAGACTAATTATTTTATCTTTGATTTTCCAAGAAGATAAAAGAAAAACGGAGAAGTAAAGAAAATGCCAGTTTATGAGTATCAATGTACAGAGTGCGGGCAAATAGAAGAAGCATTTCAGAAGATTTCAGATTCGCCGCTTAAAACCTGTTCTCATTGTAAGGGACATTTAAAAAAACTTATCTCTCAAAGTACATTTCATCTGAAAGGATCGGGATGGTATGTGACGGATTATGGTGGAGCAAAGACTGGAACCAAAAAAAAATCTGAAACAAAATCCGGTATAAAATCAAAAGAATCAAAAACAACTTCAAAAAAGACAACAGATTCTAAAGATTGAAGTTGAAATAAAATAAAATTTAAAAGAACAAACCAAACAAATTATACAAAGGAGAAAAAGATCATGAGTTTGAGACCTTTAAGTGACAGAATTCTTGTGGAACGTGTTGACGAGGACGAAAAAACCAAAGGCGGTATTATTATCCCTGATACAGCAAAAGAAAAACCGGCAGAAGGTAAAATTATTGCCACCGGTAACGGCCGCATGGGTGAAGACGGGAAACTTCTTCCAATGGATGTAAAAGTTGGAGATCGCGTTCTTTTCAGCAAATACGGCGGAACAGACGTAAAAATTGATGGAAGTGATTATCTTATCCTGCGTCAGGATGATGTTCTTGGAATAATTGAATAATTTAAATTTATAAATGGAGATTATATACGATGGCCAAAGAGATTAAATATGATGCTAAAGCCCGCGAGGCAATGCTTAAAGGTGTACAGACCCTTGCTGATGCAGTAGTGGTTACACTGGGACCCAAAGGTAGAAACGTAGTGATTGAAAAATCCTGGGGTTCTCCCAATGTTACCAAAGACGGTGTAACCGTTGCAAAAGAAATTGAACTTGAAGATAAATTTGAAAACATGGGCGCTCAGATGGTAAAAGAAGTGGCCAGCAAAACTTCTGATATGGCCGGTGACGGTACAACCACTGCAACCATTCTTGCCCGTGCAATCTATGAAAACGGTCAGAAACTGGTTGTTGCCGGGAACAACCCCATGGGGATTAAACGGGGTATCGACAAAGCAGTTATTAAGGTTGTAGAAGCCCTTGAATCAATGGCAAAACCAACCAAGGATCAAAATGAGATTGCCCAGGTTGGAACTATTTCCGCAAACTGTGATGAAACCATTGGTAATATCATTGCAGAGGCCATGGATAAAGTTGGCAAAGAAGGTGTTATCACCGTAGAAGAAGCCAAATCAATGGACACCACTCTGGACGTTGTAGAAGGGATGCAGTTTGATCGCGGATATCTTTCTCCTTATTTTGTAACAGATACTGAAAAAATGGTTGCTTCCTTTGATGGCCCGTTTATTTTAATCTGTGATAAAAAGATTTCTTCCATGAAAGATCTTCTGCCTGTTCTTGAAGAGATTGCCAAAACAGGTAAGCCCCTTGTTATCGTTGCCGAAGATGTTGAGGGTGAAGCCCTTGCAACATTGGTTGTCAATAAACTTCGCGGCACCTTGAATGTGGCTGCTGTTAAAGCACCCGGATTTGGCGACAGAAGAAAAGCCATGCTGGAAGATATTGCCGTGCTGACCGGTGGACAGGTTGTTTCAGAAGATATCGGAATTAAACTTGAAAATGTAACTCTGCAGGATCTTGGCCAGGCAAAATCCATAATAATTGATAAAGATGATACCACAATTGTTGATGGTGCAGGTTCAAGAGAAGATCTTGAAGGCAGGGTAAAAATGCTTCGTGCCCAGGCCGAAGAGACATCTTCCGATTATGACAAAGAAAAACTACAGGAAAGACTTGCCAAGCTCGTTGGCGGTGTTGCTGTTATTAATGTCGGTGCAGCCACTGAAACTGAAATGAAAGAAAAGAAAGCCAGAGTTGAAGATGCTCTCAATGCTACCCGTGCAGCCGTTGAAGAGGGTATTGTTGCCGGCGGTGGTGTTGCCCTTGTCAGATGCCTTAAAGCCCTTGAGGATCTTAAGCTTGAAGGCGAAGAAAAATTGGGCGTAGCTGTTATTGCAAGAGCAATTGAAGAACCCCTTAGAAAAATTGCAGACAATGCCGGTGTTGAAGGCTCTGTTGTCATCAATAAAGTCAAAGATGGTGAAGGTGCATATGGTTACAATGCCCTGACAGATGTTTATGAAGATCTTATTGAAGCCGGTGTTATCGATCCTAAAAAAGTGGTTCGGTTTGCCCTTCAGAATGCAGCCAGTGTTGCATCTGTAATGCTGACCACAGAAGCCATGATCGCTGATAAACCGGAAGAAAATGCCGGCGGCGGAATGCCTGGTGGAATGCCCGGTGGCGGAATGGGCGGAATGGGCGGCGGAATGCCCGGAATGATGTAATGTTTAATTAAACATTAATACTCATATAGATTGAATAAAAGCCCTTGCACATTTTGTGTGCAGGGGCTTTGTTTTTGAGCTGTCCGGACAGGCGAAATCCCCTTGACTTCCTGCGGGAGTTTTCAATAAGAACTTGACATGAAATGCCTACTCATATACTTAGTTTTATTAAATTTTATTTATTATTTTACCACTATTGGGAAGATAAATTTGCAAGAGAGGTTATATGGCCACTGAAACTCTAGGGGTGTTTTACATGTTGAGCGATGCAGGCCCGGTCGTTAAGTTTGTTATGCTGTTGTTGCTGTTTTTTTCAATAACTTCATGGGCGATTATGTTTATTAAGTTCAGGTATATCCGAAAGGCATTTAAAGAGTCTGCTGATTTTACGGATATTTTCTGGCAGTGTCGAAATCTGGCTGATGCATTTTCAAAAGCCAAGGCATTGAGATCAAGTCCGGTTGCAAGAATTTTCATCACTGCATATACGGAGATGACAAGAGCTGACAGCAAAGATAAGGAAAAAACACAGATAAGAAGAACTCAAAGCTCCTATTTCCAAATTATTGGAAGTTTAAAACGATCATTAAACCGATCCATCAATGTTGAAGTCAGACGTCTTGTTCAATTGGTGCCATTCCTGGCAACTGCGGGTAATACCGCCCCGTTTATCGGTCTTTTCGGAACTGTTTGGGGGATCATGGGTACGTTCCATGGAATTGGTTTGAGTGGGTCTGCAAGTCTTGCCGTCGTTGCCCCCGGTATTTCAGAGGCACTCATCGCAACAGCAGCAGGACTAGCCGTGGCTATTCCTGCTGTTATCGGTTACAATTATTTTACTGACAGGATAAGAATTTTGGATTCTGAATTGCAAAGTTTCTCTTCAGATCTTTTAAATATAATGGAACGCGATATTCAAAACCAGATGGAGGTATAATGCAATCAGGCTCCAGTAATGGTCAATTCATGTCCGAGATTAATGTCACTCCTTTTGTTGATGTAATGCTTGTCCTGTTGATTATTTTCATGGTAACTGCCCCCATGATGGTTCAGGGCGTTGATGTGGATTTGCCCAAGGCCACCTCAAAACCATTAAAAGGCAGTGAAGAGCGTCTAATTATATCCATTGATGATGATTTTAAAGTGTTTATTAATGAGCAGGTTGTCAGTGTTGAGTTTTTGACCCAGAAGCTGGGTGCCATACTGGAAAATTTTGATAAAAAAAATGTATATCTCAGGGCAGACAAAAAAGTGCCTTACGGGATTGTTGTCAATGTGATTTCAAAGATTAAAAAGGCCGGTGTTGACAGCTTGGGGATGATTACGCTCCCTGAAAATGAAGAAGAGTCCTGATTGACGAGCATGAGTTTTCTGGAAAATTTTAAAAAAAGAAGAGAATTTCTTCTCACTCCCTTAGATCACAGCAGAAAAACCGGAATCATTTTTTTCTTTATTTCTCTGTTTTTACATGGTCTCTTTTTTTACAGTATAATATTTTTTCAAGATTTCAAACTGCCCAAGCCCCTGCCGCCGGTTATCCAGATTGATTTGGTCTCTTTTTCACCGGAACCTCTGCTGGAAGAACCAGCCAAAAATGAAGAGAATTCAAAGAAAGATGGTATCCCGGTAAAATCCCAAATTATAAAAAAAAAGAGTCGTAAAATTTCCACCATAAAGCCTGACATCAGTTTAAAAACAAAGCCTAAAAATTTGAAAGATCTGATGGCTCAACAGGAGAAAAAGCCTGTTAAAAAAGAGAAACCCAAAAAACAAATTGATTCTGAAAAGGTATTGGAAGAAGCAAGGGAAAAATTAGAAAAAAAGGTTGAGAATCAGAACCAGATTGCCCAGGCGTTGAGCCGTCTTCAGAAAAAAGTAAAGGATCAGGGCAAATCAAAAGAAGGTGAAAAAAAAGGGGCATATGCTGGAGCCGGCAAAAAAGGGTACAAGCCCATTGATCTCTATAAAATGGTTTTAGGCCAGACAATAGAGCAGAATTGGGTGTTTAATGATATCCTTGCCAGGATGGATCAGAATTTTGAAGTCAGAATTCTGATCAAGATATTAAAAAGTGGAGAAATAAGGGATATTATTTATGAAACCAAGTCAGGGAATCGATATCTTGATGAATCTGCGAAAAAAGCAATTAAAAAGGCAAATCCATTGCCACAATTACCGGGTGGAATGCGTTCCTACGATGTTGTTGTGATTTTTACTCCAAAAGGCTTGAAATAAAAAATGGTTTCTTTTGCAGGGAATAAATTGTATTGTTCCCATGATATGTTTAATAAAATTATTTTACCCATACTATATTTCCTGGGAGTGGGGTGTATTTTATTTTCCCCAATACTTGTAGATGCCAGAGATTATGATTATATCAATGTCAGCAATCCGTTTTTAAAGAAAACACCGGTTGCCGTGACAGAATTTAAAGCATTTAACGGGCATGGCGCTGAAGTAAAAGACGGGAAAACAGCAAGGCATATTTTAAAAGAGGCGCTTGATTTTACAGGATATCTTAACATAATGAATTCTGTCGCGTTTCTTTCAAATCCGGCTGAATCAGGCATTCAACTGGGTCAGATAAATTTTATAGACTGGACAGGGATTGGGGCTGAGCTGCTGATTACAGGAGGGATTGTTGAAAAGCAGGGGAAAGTGAAGCTTGAATTAAGGCTTTTTGATACATTTAAAACAAAACTCCTGGTCGGCAAAGTATATACCGGCTCACGATCTCAGATCAGGCAAATGATTCACCTGTTTTGCAGTGAAATATCCTATAAGCTTACCGGCAAATGGGGAGTATTTAACAGCAAGATAGCTTTTGTTTCAACAGTAAAAGGGAAAAAAGAGATATTTACCTGTGATTTTGACGGACAAAATATCAAACAGATTACATCCCATAAAAGTATTTCACTTTCTCCGTCCTGGTCTTTTGACGGCAAATGGTTGGCCTATGTTTCCTATGCAAGGGGTAACCCTCAAATATTTATTAAAAACCTCAAAGAAAAAAGAGGATCAATTGTTAATTATAAGGGAATGAATATCTCTCCGGACTGGATGCCCGGACAGCTTAAACTTGTAGCAGCATTAAGTTTTTCCGGGGATCAGGAAATTTATTTGTTGACCATAAAGGGAGAAATTATTAAAAGAATAACAAAAAGCTGGGGGATTGATGTGTCGCCTAAATTTTCACCGGATGGCAAAAAAATAGTTTTTACTTCAAAACGGACCGGAACTCCTCAGATATATATAAAGGACCTTGAATCGGCAAGAGTGCAAAGATTAACATTCAAGGGCTTCAATAATACATCTGCTGCCTGGTCGCCGGATGGCAGGAAGATTGCCTATGTGGGCATAGAAAAAAACGATATTAATATTTTCGTGATGAATATTGATTCGGGAATGCCGGTGCAGTTGACCATGGATGCGGGGGATAATGAAGATCCTGCCTGGTCACCGGATGGAAGTATGCTGACGTTTACATCAACCCGCGAAGGCGGTACCCCAAGGGTTTTTGTTATGAATGTATCCGGATCAGATCAGCGAAGACTTTTAAGGTTGAAAGGCAAACAGACCCAACCGGACTGGTCAATGTCAAAAAATTAAAAAACGGGGTCCGGCGTTGATTTTTTTGGTTGTTTTTTAAAAAAACCCACAAAAAGCCACCCGGCGCCCCCCAAAAACAGG
>NZ_JAUWQB010000146.1 GCF_030611305.1 Desulfobacula sp.
ATGAGATTTTAAAAGGCTAAAAACAAAATCAGGTGAAATAGCAAACGATATGAGCAAAAAAAAATTGAAAAATTGGGTGAAATTTAATAGGGATATTATATTTCTGCTATATTTTGAATGGTTTCAACACCCTTTATAAGGGCATGGAAAGTAATACTTTAGTACCTTTGCCGGGCTTTGAAAATAGTTCAAAGGAGCCACCCAGGTTTTCTATCCGTTCCGAGATACTGTATATTCCAAACCCGCAAAAGTTCTTGTTTGTAAGCTTATTTAAGTCAAATCCAACTCCGGTATCTTCAACTCTTAATAAAATAAAATTTTCTTTTTGTGATATTTCTATCTCCGCATCTGTTGAGCCTGAGTGCCTTATAATATTAATGACAAGCTCATTAAGTGCTCTGTACAAAGTAATCTTCTTTGATTTATTTATATGAATATCATTATCAATGGCATTGATATATTTAATATCAACATCATACTTTTCATTACTTTCTTCAATTAAAGATCCCAAAGCTATATCTATTTCAAAGTCATCTAAAACTGGTGGGCTAAGCTGATAAATCAATGAACGGATCTCTTTAACAGCCTGCTCAAGGTATTCTTGAATTTGGGCAATGATTTTCAAATCGACCGGCTCACCTGGTTCCTGTATATTTTTGATTTTTGAAATACTCAGGGCAAGGGTTTGGGCCACACTATCATGAAGATCTGCAGCAAATGCTTTACGCTCCTTTTCCTCTGCATAAATGAGGTGTTCATTTAAGCGTTTCTGCTCATTGGTTTTTTTTCTCAATTCTTTAAGATTTTCTCCAAGCCTGGTTTCCATATATGCAAAAGACTCAGCCAGTTGTTTGATTTCATCATCGTGGTCACTTGATACGATAGATCCCAGCAATGGATTGTTTTTTAATGTAAAATCATACTCTGGTAAATCTCTTGCATATTTAGTCAGCAATGCAAGAGGAAGGGTTATCTTTTTGCTGATAAAAACAGCAAGAACAATTCCAATAAGTGCAATCAGCAAAAAAATCATAGACTGTCTGACAGCAATAGCAGAACCGACTCTTAATGATTCATTCTTATCAATAAAAGCTGTAACATACCAGTCCATGTATTTATAATAATCGACATAGGCGGTCTGGATCATTTCCCCCTGGCTCCTATTGCTATATCGATATTCAATGGGCTTTTCAGGATCTTCGGCAGCTTTTTTCAAATGATCTTGAATAGACTTATCAAGGGTAATTCCAACAGGGTTTAAACCAATATTTTTTAAATTAGAAGTGTGGATGATTACTTTTCCATGGCTGTCAAAAATAAGAATCCCGCCGATTTCGTTTAGGCTCCTCCGGCCAAGTATATTGTTTAGTTTAGAAAGAGTACGTTTTTCTTTAGCCAGGGAATTTTTTTCAACATCACTCATCTCGTGAGCTGTCCCGATGATCCATTTCCAGTGGGGGCAATACAAAAACAACCCTATTTGTTTTACCTGTTTCATATCCTTCAGCCTTGGCCACATAAAGACAGTAAAAACTTTTTCTTCAGTTTTTATGATTTTTCGGATCAGAGTTAATGCATCTCTTTTCTTGAGGTCTTCAAATCCATACCACTTTTTGCCCACCATTTCTTTGTCTGGATGTGATAATCCAGTCAAATTAAAGTCATAAACAAAAAAATAATTGTTATTATGATACCGATATTCCTCTAACCTCTTCAAGAACAGTTCTTTTGCCAATTGTTCTGTTAAAAGCCCTGTTTTTTGCAGATCATAAAGCAAGCAAGCCTCTGACAGAATACTTATCCCCGCGTCCTCCATAATGGATCGTTGAGTTTTTATGTGATCGATTTCATAGGACAAGAGATCATTATATTCAGTATCAATGACCCGTATTATTGAGGAAAGTGTCTCTTTGGACAGTTTATAATGCTGAGCGCTTATTTCTATTTGATAATTCTTTGTCGTAATAAATATGAACGTCATTGAAGTGACAGCCATAAGGCCAATAATAAGAACAAGTATTTTTGATCTTATGGTTTTAAACATCTATGCTCCCTGATATTGACAAAACTATTGAGAACACTTTTATTTTTCACTTTCAGGTTTTTCAATGGTTTCATGTATTTCAAAGGCACCAGCTAAGATGTCAAGTGGGAATCGAAACCCGATTTTTTTTGCACTTTCCAGGTTAATTACTATTTTAAGAGGGCTTTCAAATTTCTGGGGAAGCTCTCCTGGTTTTGCGCCATTTAATATTTTGGCAAAAGTTTGGACATAAAATTTTGCGTCAGCTTTAAACTCAGCCCTGCCAGAACCCATCAAAATACCGGTTTTTACCAGATCACACCTTGTTTGAGCAAACATCGCCACCTTGTATTTGAACAAAGGAGACAAAAGTTTTGTAATACTCTTTTTTGTCAACCCGGCATAATCCGTGATATATATTGCATCAATTTTGGGGGCAAGTTGTTCATGACATCTTATTAATTCAGCTTCTTCATCGGCACTCCCAGACTTTACCGGCATTAGGCATTCAATTATTTGAAAATCAAGTTCCCGGGATAACTTCAGTACATCTTCTACTGCAGCATATGATTTTCCATCTGAATTATTCTGATAGGCTAACCCCAGTCTTTTAAAACCTGTGATTCCATGGAAAAGGCGAAGCTGTCGTTCAGATTTTTCAGGGTCTATCCAGACGTGTACGTGATCAAATCCGGAATCTTCAACACTTTTTATAATGCCTGATTGAACTGCATTGGAAACTGATAACACCATGGTGGGAGTATTGTGTTGATTATTTGCAAGGTCTTGGCCGGCCCATGTACCAAAAGCAAGCATTAGATCAATATCTTTATCAGTCTTTAATCGGTTTATGATGACAGGTTTTAATCTTTCACGTTCAGCATCATACCATTCAGAGTTCCAATAGGCATCAGAAGGGAACTTGAGGTAATCGCTTTGAATTTTTGTGGAAAGAAAGTTCCATAAAGTCCTGGTTTCGCTTTCATCCTTACATTTTGGAATTGGTGCACGTTGAATCCAGCCCGAATCCATTAAGCTGGCTGTCATAGCTTTTAAAATCGACTGATAATTGGCATAAGGGCCACCTTCAAGATATCCGATGCGCCACTTTTTGCCATTATTTGTTATGGGATTGGTTTTATTCTCTTGTGCGAAGATATCAGTCAGGAACACGGTTAATATACAAAACAGCCCAATTATCATTGAATTTACAAACCTAATCATATCTCTCCTGCCATTGCTAATAAACTGGAGTTTTAAAAATTACCAACCCATAAAAAACAGAAGGACCCGTTTGATATTCAGGTCAATTTCCAGAAAAATCAGCTTACAACATGTTGTATTGCAAAGCAAACTGATTACCAGAAATAAAATTTAACTTCAATATCATGTTTTTTTTGCCCGCCAGAAAAAGTCGTGATGACGAAGAAATGTTAAATTGCACGATTCTTGATTTTTCATCGTTATTGTGTGAATAGAAGATAGCATACTAATTTAATACCAGGATATTCATGGAACCTCGATCCAGATGTAATAATGCAGTCAACGTTCTAAACTATTTTAAAAAACTTGGCGTTGAAGAATCCAAAATTCTCCAAGGATTGAGCATAAATAAAAATTATCTAAGCAATCCTCATAATTGGATCACAGTTAAAGACTTGTATAAATTGTTTGATAATTGCCTGGAAGCTGCCCCTTTAACCACATTACATGATTGGTATAAAATAGGATTTCATCTTAAAGACAGCAAAGAATCAAAACTCTTTGAAATGATAACCAAGCTCGTTGGTGTTAAAAATATGTATAAGCTTATTCCCAAATATACCAACAGCTTTAACACCTATATGAAAATGAATATTGATGCTATTGGTTCAGATTACGCGGAATATTCGATAAAAACCGACGAATCCATTATGGCGGAAGGTATAGGACTTATGGTGCGGTATACATCTGGAATCTGTTCCATAATTCCTCATATCATTTACAACAAACCAGCAGAATATGAAATTTTATATGATCAAGCTCATTTGAAAAATATCATAAAGCAATTATACAAAATTTATGATTTTAAATATTTAGAAAAAGATGACCATATTTTCATCAACGACCAAAGAATAGGGAGACGAATCCAGCTATTAAAATCATCTACAAACAATAAAATTTATTCAAATCAATATTCTTTTGAAAAACCCTACAATGCAACCTTACTTATTGAGAATTTAGCAGTTGATGGGAGGACTCTATTACATAAGGATGATATTTTTGATGCACCCTGTGGCAAAGTAGTCTTCAAATGGAAAAATCAAAATCGACTTTTTAAAGTATTCCAGAATTCAAAACTTAAAAATGAAGTTTTAACTTATTTGAATGAGCAGATCTTTTTAGCTGAACAACGGCACTTTGAATCTGAAAGATTAAGAGCAAAAGAAAAGCAATATATTAAGCAGTTACAATCTACTTTAGCAGAACTTTCGACAATTGAAGAAAGGGAACGAAGATCAATCGCTGAGGATTACGGTGGTCCCCAAAAACTGGACAATGTGCTAAGCTCTAATTTCAAATAAAAAAGGAGAGCGGCATGAGTAACAAAAGAAAAAAGTATAGTCCAGGATTCAAAGCCAAAGTTGCCTTGGCAGCAATTAAAAATGATGAGACCGTTTCAGAACTGGCTGCCAGATTTGGGGTCCATCCTACAATGATTCACGGTTGGAAACGATCACTGCTTGATAGCGCAGCCGATGTCTTTGACAAAGGTCAAAAAGCCAAAAAACATTCTGATAGTAAATATCCTGGCCCTGAGGGCCAGGCTTTGGGTTTACCCCTGGAAGGGGATTAGTATGCCTTGGCCCCCTGAGGGGGCAAGGAGAGTTGTCGCCCACTTTTAATATTAGGTGAAT
>NZ_JAUWQB010000088.1 GCF_030611305.1 Desulfobacula sp.
TGGAAGAATATGATTACAAGAAGAAGAGAAGAATATGAAGAAAATTGATTTAATATTTTTTTTAAGGGAAGAAAAAGAAAGGAAGAATACGCACTTTCAATCCGGGAAGATTATTTCATTTTCAGGTCAAGGCTGACAAAAGCAAAGTTGGATCTGGACTAATGTGCATTAAAAAGGGGCTGTTTCCGCAAGTAGATGGGAAACAGCCCCTTTTTCTTAGAACAAGGAGGGTGTAAATTATAGTCTTTCAAATATGGCTGCAGCGCCCATGCCGCCGCCAATGCACATGGAAACAATACCGTATTTCCCCTTCACTTCTTTGAGGTTGGCAAGACAGGTGGCTGTCAGCTTTGCGCCGGTACATCCCAGGGGATGGCCCAGTGCAATGGCGCCGCCGTGAATATTGATTCTGTCCATATATTTTTCAAGCTTAAGCTCCCTGATGCAGTAAAGGGCCTGGGAAGCAAACGCTTCATTGATCTCATAAATATCAATATCATCAATTGAAAGCCCTGCCTGCTTAAGAACCTTTGGAATGGCATAAAGTGGGCCTACGCCCATTTCATCGGACTTGCAGCCTATGGTTGAATAGGAAACAAGTTTTGCAATGGGTTCAAGCCCCAGTTCATCACATTTTTCTTTTGATGCAATAATGGTTGCAGCGGCACCGTCTGTTGTCTGTGAAGAGTTCCCTGCTGTAACACTGCCGGCAGCAGAAAAAACAGTTCTGAGTTTTCCAAGCCCTTCAGGTGTTGATTCCCTGATACCGTCATCGTGTTCAACAATGAACTGTTCTTTTTTGTAGGTGTCGTCCGCCTGTTTAACAAATTTAAAGGCAGGTGTGGGAACGATTTCCGTATACAGGCCGTTATCTCTTGCTTTTGCCGCTTTTGCCTGGGAATTTGCCGCAAATTTATCCTGGTCTTCCCGGGATACATTGTATCGGGAGGCTACATTTTCCGCAGTAACACCCATGGAAATATACATTTCCGGGTTGGTTTTGGAAAATTCGGGATGAGGGCGGGGAAGGTTTCCTCCCATGGGAACAAATGTCATGGATTCAACACCGGCACCCATGGTCACGTCTGCCCAGCCCATCTGGACCCTTGCAGATGCAAGTGCAATGGCTTCAAGGCCGGAGGCACAGAACCTATTAACGGTTGCACCGGATACCTTGTCGGGAAATCCAGCCATTTTGGCCGCGATTCTGCCAATGTTGAGACCCTGTTCCGCTTCAGGGAAGGAACAGCCGATCATCACATCGTCAAAATGTTCAAATTCAAGATTTTGGGTTCTTTCAACAGCAGACTTCATGATAAAGGTAATCAGTTCTTCAGGCCTTGTCTGGTTGAACAGGCCTCTTTTTTGTTTGCAGCCAGGGGTTCTGACCGATTGTACAATATATGCGTCTTTCATGACTTAAGTCCTCCTTTAGTTTCTGAGTGGTCTGCCTGTTGTAAGCATGTGATCAATTCTGGCAATGGTTTTTTCTTCTTTGCAAAAGTCAACAAATGCATCTCTTTCAAGTTTCAGGATGGTGTCTTCATCAACTATGCTTCCCACCTTTACATCACCACCACTCATCACATATGCAATTCGTTTGGCAAGGAATGCATCATAATCACTCATGAATTTACCATTGAGCATGTTGAAGATTTCTGCATTCACCATACCCTGGCCCGCATCTCCCATAACAATAAGGCCTTGTTTGGCAGGCGGTACATATCCGTCATCAACCATTTTAAGGACTTCTTTTTTGGCTTCGCCAATGAGGTTGTCACGGTTGAATACAATTCTGTCAGCCTGACCAAGAAAACCATTACCCCTTGCCTGGGCTGCAGACATGGAAACGGCAGCCATTCCTACTTTCATAAAGGCGGGCACAAATAGTTTTGCCAGATCAATATCCTTTGCTGTTTTGGCCGGCATGGCATTGATATATTTTTTCCACAGGTTCATGGTTCCGCCGCCTGCCGGAAGAAGGCCGACGCCGATTTCCACAAGTCCCATATAAAGTTCGGCATGGGCAACGATTCTGTCAGCCCCCAGACAGGTTTCGCATCCACCGCCAAGCACCATGCCGTAAGGAGCAGCAACGACAGGGAAGGCAGCATATTTAGTCCTTTGAATACCATCCTGGGCTTTTTTCAGGAATGCGTCGATTTCAGCATATTTTTTGTCATGACAGAGTTTTGAAATAAAGCCAAGATCAGCCCCTGCTGAGAATGCGCCCGGCATACCACCGGCTTCATTCCCGATGACAAGTCCTGCCCCGTTTTTATCCACATAGTCAAGGGCAGCGCCTATGGAATCAACAATCTCTTCATTGATAGCGTTCATTTTTGTATGGAATTCAATACAGAAGACATCATCTCCGATGTCCACGAGGCTGGCGGAGTTGTTTTCCATAACAGTCTTGTTATTGCCTTTTGCAGCTGCAATGGAGACCATGTTTTTGCTGACAAGCATTTCTTTGTAGGAAGCAGATGCAAAATCATAGAAATATTTGATGCCGTTTTCGAGTTTATAAAAGCAGGTGTTTCCTTTTTTCAGCATCTCTTTTATATTGGCAGGAATATCAAGGCCTTGTTTTTCCATCCGTTCAACAGCCTCTTTAACGCCATAGGCATCCCAGAGTCCAAACGGACCCATTTCAAAGTTGTATCCCCACTTCATTGAGTTATCGATTTCAATGACGGTGTCTGAAATTTCAGGAATCCTGTTGGCAGCATACAAAAAACTGTTTGCAGCCATTTTCCAGGCAAATTTAGCACCTTTGTCATCCCCTTTGAGAACGCAGTCTATTTTTTCTTTTAAAGTGGTTTTTTTCTTTGCTTCATCAATACTGGGGAAACTGGGCCTTACCAGGTCTTCATATTCCATGGTTAAGGGATTCAGGACTTTTCTTAGCTTTTTCCATTCCGGGGTCAGCTCGGTTTTGTAAAAACCAGCCTGGGTCTTGTTACCTAAAAGATTTTTCTCAGCCATTTTTTCAATAAACCCAGGCAAGAGCAAAGCTTCTCTCTGCTCATCATCCGGGCAGAGTTCATAGGAGTTTTTACAGACATGTATGACGGTATCAAGGCCAACCAGATCCACTGTTTTGAAGATGGCTGTTCTCGGACGGCCAAGGGCAGGACCGAATATGGCATCCACTTCAGGGATGGTCATCTGATCTTCCACCATGGCTTTCATTATGGCGCCAATACCCTGGATGCCGATCCTGTTGCCGACAAAGTTGGGCGTATCTTTTGCCCAGACAATTCCTTTGCCCAGGTTTTTCTCACCAAATGCCGCAACAAATTCAAGAATTTCAGGAAGGGTGTCTGCACCCGGGATCAGCTCAAGAAGGTGCATATAGCGGACAGGATTGAAAAAATGGGTTCCCATAAAATGTTCTTTGAATTCTTTGGAAAAACCTTTGCAAATATCTTTCAGAGGAATGCCGGACGTATTTGTGGTGACAATGGAACCTGGTTGTCTTAACTTTTCGACTTTTGTGAAAAGATCTCTTTTGATGCCAAGGTTTTCAACAACGACTTCAATGATCCAGTCACAGTCAGCGAGTGTATCAATATCATCATCAAGGTTTCCGATGGAAATAAGACCGGCATCTTTTTTGTTGAAAAACAGGGATGGACTTGAAGCGAGTGCTGCATCAAGTCCTGCTTTTACAATCCGGTTGCGGGCAGCCGGATCATTTTTTTCTTCATCTTTTAAATCAAATGGAACAATATCCAATAGCTGCACCTTTACACCGGCGCCGGCAAGAAGGGCAGCAATACCGCCTCCCATAATACCGGACCCGATAATTGCGGCCTTTCTGACTTTTCTTATCATGATTTTCTCCTAGTTCAAGGGTTGTTACCAATAATTATGAATGAGTATTCATTTTTGATTAACAGATAATCATCAAAAATGTCAAGAAAAATTATTTGGAAAAACAGATTGGTTTATCAGAAAAATTTTCATTCAATTTCAAACTGTTAGACATATCGGCTTTTCAAAGTTGAACGCTTCGATATATCATTTAATAAAAATAAAATAATATGAATAGCCATTCATGAATAAATCCCCATGTTCCTTGTAATAAATTGACGGGCCTGATAATGTGAGGTTGTAATTTTTAAGGATATTTGTTGATCGGAGACATTTGATGGCGCTAAAAGGTCCCAAGATTAAATCTTCTGATGCCCTGAACATCGACTCAGTTATCAGTTTTATTTTATCCCTTCAAAGGGAATCCGGAGACATCCCCTGGCATACGGATGGAAAAACAGATCCCTGGGATCTTGTAGAAACAATTATGGGATTGAATATTGGGAAAAGTTTTGATGCATCATATCGCGCATTTGAATGGCTGAAAAATATCCAGAATTCCGATGGTTCCTGGTATTCTTCCTATGTTAATGGAAACCCCGGGGACCGAACCTGTGAAACCCACATGGCTGCCTATATCTCAGTAGGACTTTTTCATACCTGGTTAATGAATAAAGATACTCTGCTTCTTAAAAAGATGTGGCTGACAATGGAAAAAGGAGTCGATTATGCCATCAGCCTGCAGACAAAAGGCGGTGAGATATCTTGGGCCAAAAGCCCCGACGGCAAGATTGATCCCATGTCTCTTCTGGCAGGCTCAAGTTCTATCTTCATGAGTTTAAAATGCGCCCTGGCTATTGCGAGCATTCTTGGAAAGCGGAAAATATCATGGGAGAGGTCTTTTGATAAATTAGGAAGATCCATCCGGGAAAATATTCATAAATATAATGTCAGCAAATCCAGGTTTTCCATGTACTGGTTTTACCCCATATTAAGCGGGGCGCTTACAGGAGAAAGAGCAGAGCACAGAATTGAAAAATACTGGAATAAATATGTCATAGAAGGACAGGGGGCAAGGTGTGTGTCTGATCAGCCCTGGGTGACCATTGCTGAAACATCGGAGCTCGTGCTTGCCCTGTATGGTATGGGACATATGGAAATGGCCGCAATTGTATTCTCCTGGATCCAGGACAGAATGTATGATGATAAAACATTCTGGTGTGGGTACACCTATCCTGATATGGTGATATGGCCGGAAGAAAAAATTTCCTGGACCAATGCGGTGGTTCTTATGGCAGCAGATGCAGTATACACGTTAACGCCTGCATCCGGCCTTTTTCGCCACAGTTCATGGGATGGATTTGTTTATACGGACCTTGTCAATTGATAAAAGATTATCGCCCCTATTATATTAAAAAAGCCTGGTACAGACTCCAGCATCTCTATATTCGCCATAAGCTTTCTCCCCAGTTGAAATCCCTTGGAAAATATCCGTTCATTGTAAAACCCTGGCACATTGAAATATTTGGCGGACCCGTCAGCATCGGGGACAATATTACTCTTTTGGGATGCTCTGATAAAAAGACCCGGTTGACGGTCTGGTCGGAGAAAAAAGATATCAGCGGAATTACGATCGGTGATCATGTCCTGATCTCCCCCGGCGTCAGGATCAGCGCTGCCAACAGCATATCCATTGCAGATTCCTGCATGCTGGCAAGCCATGTCTATATTACCGATTCAGACTGGCATGGTATTTATGACCGGTCCATGCCGGCTAAAGAAGTCAGCTGCGTGATTCTTGAAGAAAATGTATGGGTTGGGGACTCTGCGATTGTCTGTAAAGGGGTGACTATTGGAAAAAACAGTATTATCGGTGCAGGGTCTGTGGTTACTTCAGATATACCGCCTAATGTGATTGCAGCGGGGAATCCTGTTAAAATCATTAAACAACTTGACCCGTCTAAACCCGTCATCACACGGAAAGACAGGTTTTCAGATGCTGCTAAAATGACACATCTCTTTGAATCGACAGAGAAAGAATATCTTCAAGGTAACACGCTTTTCGGATGGCTCAGGTCACTCTTTTAATTCAAATTAAAACCACAACAGAAAGCGAAATAAAAGAGAGCAGAGTTGACAGCATGATCACAGCAGAAGCAAGCTGGGTGTCACTGTTCAACTGGGCTGAAAGAACATAGATGGCTGTGGATGTCGGGAGGGTGAAAAAAATCATACCGACTTTGAAAGGAATTCCCGTAACAGAAAATGCTTTTAAAAGGAAAAATCCAATCGTCGGCAGCACCAGTAATTTTAAAATCGTCGCAATAAAAGAGACTTTTGTGTTGTGTTTGAGCCCTGCCAGATTTAGTGAACCGCCAATGGAGATCAGAGCCAAAGGCATGGTGACAGAGGTCATGAGGCTGAAAGTGTTATCAATAAAAATCGGAAAAGAAGCTTGTGATCTGGAAAAGAAGATTCCCGCAGCACACCCAAGGATCAAAGGATTGGAAATCAATGCCTTTAAAAGATACTTCAGGTTTTGTCCCAGGCTTCCCTTTTTCCCGGAATGCCAGATCAACGTGGAAACTGCCAGTACATTAATAAGGGGGATGGCAAATCCGATGAGGATGCCAAAGTATCGGATACCTGATTCTCCAAGGGTATTCATGACAATGGCCATGCCAATATAAGTGTTAAACCGGTAACATGCCTGGGAAAAGGAACCCGCCTGAAAACTTGTGATATGAAACAACCGGATGGCGAAAAGACTTAAGAGATAGACAATGAGAACTGCCATAATGGAAGCCGCGCATAAATTAATACTGACTCCCTTGTCCGGGGCCGAGCTTCCGATTTTCCAGAACAGCATGACAGGAAAAAAAATAAAGTATACCAGTTTGTCTGAGGTTTTCAGAAATGTCTCATTGGTAATGCCAAGGTGTTTGAGAAGACTGCCAAGAAAAAGCAGTGTAAATATTGGGAATATGGCATTCAGGACAGTCATTGCCGTAAAATATGGAAATTCTGCAAATTTTGCAAATGAATAATTTATGGTTATTATTAAATCAATAATGCAGTGAGCGCCAATGTGTTGCCCTGAACCTATTTTTAGGAGGCCGTGATGAATGAACAGACCTTGAACTTGCCCATCACCGGGATGAGTTGCACCAATTGTGCCGCAAATATTACCAGGACCGTCAGCAAACTGGATGGCGTGACAAATGCCAATGTGAATTTTGCATCGGAAAGATTGCTTGTCGACTATATGCCTTCAATTGTCTCCCTTGACACAATTGTTTCGGAGATCAGAAAAATCGGATTTGATTTGATCGTTGCCGATGAGGGGCAGGATGAAAAAGATGTGGAAGAGATTGCAAGACATGCGGAAATCCGTGACCAGATGCAAAAATTCATTGTGGGTGTTGTTTTTGCCCTGCCATTGTTCATCATAAGCATGTCAAGGGATTTTGGCCTGATCGGTTCCTGGAGTCATGCACCCTGGGTTAATTGGTTTTTTCTCTTTCTTGCGACACCGGTCCAGTTTTATACGGGTATGGATTACTATATAGGAGCCTATAAAAATTTAAGAAACAAAAGCACCAATATGGATGTATTAATTGCTCTGGGGTCTTCTGTGGCCTATTTTTATTCACTTGCCATTCTTGTGTTGCCCGGGCTTGACGGACATGTTTATTTTGAGACGTCTGCCGTGATTATTACGCTGATTAAATTCGGTAAGCTCCTTGAAGCCAGGACCAAAGGAAAAACAGGCGGCGCCATAAAAAAATTGATTGGGCTTCAGCCAAAAACGGCCGTAGTTATGGAGAATGGTGTAGAAAGAGAAATTCCCATATCCATGGTTAAACTGGATGATATCGTCGTGATCAGACCCGGAGAACGGTTTCCAGTTGACGGGGTCATTATCCAAGGCAGATCAGCCGTTGACGAATCCATGCTCAGTGGAGAACCCATTCCGGTTGATAAGGTAAAAGATGATATGGTTACCGGAGGCACCGTTAATGGCGAAGGTCTTTTAAAGTTTAAAGCCACCCGTGTGGGCAAAGATACGGCTTTGTCCCAGATTATAAGGCTTGTCCAGGAAGCCCAGGGCAGCAAGGCACCGATTCAGGCTCTTGCAGATAGAGTGGCAACCGTATTTGTTCCGGCTGTCATCGGTATTGCTGTGATCACTTTTGGTATCTGGTGGGGAATAACCGGGGAGTTTGTTCCATCAATGATCAGGATGGTAGCTGTCCTTGTGATTGCATGTCCGTGTGCCTTAGGACTTGCAACTCCAACAGCCATTATGGCGGGTACGGGTAAAGGGGCTGAAAACGGGATTTTATTTAAAAGAAGCGAGGCCCTTGAAAATGCAGCCAAACTTGAGATCATTGTGATGGATAAAACCGGTACGATAACCATGGGTAAACCTACTGTGGTCGACTGGATTCCAGCCGAGACTTCTCGCTTATCTTCCAACGAACTTCTGACCCTTGCCGCATCCATTGAAAAAGGGTCTGAGCATCCCATTGGAAAAGCTATTGTTACCTTTGCACAGGAAAAAGGTCTGGTATTGAATGATCCGATAAATTTCAAAGCCCATAGCGGTTTTGGAGTAGCAGCGCAGTTGGGTGACTCGGTTTTCAGGTTTGGAAAGCCGAGATGGTTTGAACAGGAGTCAGGCATGCCGGATGCCATCCGGGAGTTGATTCATAAATTGCAGGATAAGGGCAGGACCGTCATGGTGCTGGCAAAGGACAAGGATGTGCAGGGGATTATATCCGTCTCTGATGTGTTGAAACCCGAGTCAAAACAGGCCATCAAAGAGCTTCACACCGAAGGCCTTAAAGTGGTCATGCTCACCGGAGATAATTTACAGACAGCCAAAGCCATTGCAGGTGAAGTTGATGTGGATGATGTTGAAGCAGAAGTCAGACCCGAAGAAAAATCCGGAAAGGTGAAAGCATTTCAGCAAAATAATGTCTTGGTCGGGATGGTGGGAGACGGAATCAATGATGCCCCGGCGCTTGCACAGGCCGATATCGGTTTTGCCATTGGCACCGGAACCGATGTGGCCATTGAAACAGGAGACGTGATTCTTTCGAGCGGGAAGTTAACCGGTATTCCAAAGGCCATCAAAATCAGCCGGAAAACCATTGCCACCATAAAACAGAATTTGTTTCTGGCCTTTGTTTATAATATTATTCTGATCCCTGTTGCAGCGGGAATTCTGGCACCTTTTGATATGTTTCCGGAATTTTTAAGACAGCTTCATCCTATCTTAGCTGCCCTGGCCATGGCAGTTAGCAGCATATCGGTGGTGACGAACAGTCTTTGGCTGTATAATGCCGATATCAGGTAGGCTGGATCAGGTTTTTGTTTCGGGCGGGCTGGTTGGTTTAATGATCCGAATGTCCGTAGTGCTGCCCATGTTAATAATAATATTTTTACAGGATAACTGGTCTGAAATATCTGACAGAACCATGTCGTATTTTTTCAGGGTAAGCCTTTTCCTGAATCTTGAAAATGTCGAACTATCCGGGGCAGGTTCTCCCATCGGCAGGCCGATAAATTTTTTAAATGAAAACCGGTCATTAATCAGGCTTTCCACTTCAACATCAGAACTGATTTGAAACCAGTTCCTGAGCAACATACATTTGAACAGCATTAAAGGAGAATATGCTTGCGGCCCTTTTTTATTTTTCCCAATGGGATAGCTTTCCAGCAGGGTGGATTCAATTTGGCCCCACTCTATGCTTTGATCAAGATTTTTTAAATGTTCAAGCGTGTTGTTTCTTGCTTTTTTCTGGGACAGTTCCAGGTCTGAAAATGAAAGGGCCTGTTTATCGGATTTAAAACTCATGTGCCACCTCACTTGGATTGACGATGCCTATTCATTACATGAATTGAAAAAATGTTCAATCATTTCTTGGGCTGGTGCCGCTGAAAAATCCAGTTTTTTATAACATGGGTTAGACGGGTTTGGATTCCTCCTGTTTTTTTTCCAGAACAATATGCTTTTCCCCGCTTTCAGGTGTTATCCCGGTATAGGTCTGGGCAATATTGGCGGAATACAATAAAATCTGTTTCATAAGATCCATGAGCTCCAGGTGGATTTCAGTGGTTGCAACGGATTCCTCATTTTTTAAAACAATCCGTTTTAGATGCCTTGCCCGGTATTTTGATTCCAGATCCAGATATTTCCTTTCTTTTTTCATGATATGAAATGCAAGTTCAGGGTTTGTCTCTTTAAAGGCAGCCTCAAGTAATCTGATTTGTTTTGACACCTTGCCATGGTAGATGAGCAATTCTTCTTTTCCTGCAAAGGAAAAATCAAATTTGAGCCTCTTCTTTTTGGTAATCAGGGGCACCATGTTTCTATGGATAATATCCCCCATGCTTTCCATATCCTTTACAATGGAAACCATTCCAAAGACTTCCCCTGTCTGCTCCTTGGTGATATTCCCCTGGGCAATGCGGGTGAGATAGCCACTTATTTTCTCTTCCAGAAAATCTATTTTTTTCTCACGCATATCAAGACCCTGGAGCAGGGTAAGGTCTGGATAGACGGCATCCCTTTTTGGAATCTCTTTGAGCAGAAGCCGTACGTCCTCATCAGCACCTGCCTGGCGCAATACATGTTTTTCCTCGGAAAGAAAGGGGATGATGATCGCATTGAGCATCCGGTCCAAAATCTTTGCTATACGAGCTATTTCAGCCCGGGCCAGATCAATGGCAAGGGAGGGGGTCTCCAGCATGGCCTCTTCAATATACCATGTGGCAAGTTCCTGGGATTTGGGTTTTGCTTTTTTAGGATAGATAAAATAAATGATTTTAGAAAAAAGAGTGATAAAGGGTAGAAAAAATAGTCCCAGGCTTACATTGAACAGGGTATGGGCGTTGGCCAGCTGCCGTGCGGTACCGGAATTAAATTTGTCAGCCAGAGCCCGGATGAGATCGGCAAATTGGGGAATCCAAAAAATAAACAGGATAACCCCGGCAAGCTTAAACATGATGTGGGCAATGGCCACTCGTTTGGCCTCCCTGGACGCCCCAATTCCTGCAAGGGCTGCGGTAACACATGTGCCGATGTTGGCGCCGAAAATAACAGGGATGCCGCCTTCAAGAGTAATAAGACCCTGCTGAGCCAGGACTATGAGCACACCGGTTGTGGCACTGCTGCTCTGGACAATGGCGGTAAAGGCTGCACCAACGAGAATCCCCATGAGAGGAGTTTCCAGGTTCTTCATAAGATCAATGAACGCGGGATAAGTACGAAGGGGTTTCATAACATCGCTCATCAATTTCATTCCAAAAAACAGAATGCCAAATCCCAGAATAATATCCCCCACAGCCTTTATTTTTTCTGTTTTGCCCAGCATTTTTATAAGAAACCCAATTGCCACCATGAGCAGGGCATAATCTGTGAGCTTGAATGCAACCATCTGGGCGGTAATGGTGGTACCAATGTCAGCCCCCAGTATTACTCCCATGGACTGGGTCAGGTTTAAAAGGCCTGCCTGGACAAAGCTGACCAGCATGACTGTTGTGGCGCTGCTTGACTGAATCACCGTGGTGACAAAGGCGCCCACAATAAGGGCAATAAACCGGTTACGTGTGAGGGAGGCAAGGATGGAGCGCATTTTGTTGCCTGCTGTGGTTTTCATGCCGTTGCTCATCTTTTCCATTCCATATAGAAAAAAAGCAAGGCCCCCGGCAAGGCCTATGAAAATATCTGTCCAGGAAAAATCTCCAGGTCCTGCTGCCCCGGCCCCGGCAATGGATACTGGCAGGAACCAGAGCAATGCTATCCCGGCTATCGCCTTTATAACAAGATGTCGAGACAGGAAGCCACCTGAAATCGGTCTGTTTTTATAAATGCCTGATTTGATATTTTTAGGGGTTATTTTCATTGTCTTCCATTTTGTTGATCCAGATTTTTCCTGGGCCGACTATTCCCATCAGCCAAGGTGCCAGAGTTTTGGATACCATTGATATTTTGATGTGGAAAATATATATTTTACTATTTTTATTGAAAACAAAGAATAAAGTCAATAAATGATCAGCAATCCTGCTCGATGATAGAACCCTTTGAAATTAAGGGACAAGGATTTTACACTTCGTAAACTTTTATCTATAATCCATCCAAATTACTGATTTGGTAAATATTCTGTATTTTTATCTGCTATGACTTGAGAAAAGATAGAGAATCATATATTTTCCAGAATCATGAAAAAGTCTTCAAAGAACAGGCTGACCCCGCAACAGGAGTCACTCTTTCCGGGTAGCAGTCTTTTTGATAAAATTGCAAGGGCCGTCTGCCGTGCCGGAATGCTTCCACGAAAAGAGCTTCATGAAGCATGGGAAATGGCAAAAAGAGTACGTCGAAAATATAGAGGCGGCAGGGTTTTAGACCTTGCCTGCGGTCATGGCCTTTTGGCGCATATCATGCTTATTCTTGATGACACTTCACGCACTGCCATGGCCGTGGACAAGAACATTCCTTTAAATGCAAAAAAATTATCCGACGCGTTGATCACATCATGGCCAAGATTGAAAAACAGAATTATTTATAAAGAAGCAATTGTCCAGGAAATATCCATCCTTCCGGATGATATAGTGGTATCTGCCCATGCCTGCGGTTCTTTAACCGATCTGATTATCGATAAGGCAATTGAACAGCATGCCAGGGTAGCGGTTCTGCCTTGCTGTCATAATATAAACGTTTCTTCCACAGCCGGCCTTGAAGGCTGGATGGATAAAACTCTTGCCGTGGATACGGCAAGAGCGATAAGACTTAAGGCAGAAGGATACAAGATTAGGACACAGAAAATTCCTGAAACTATCACACCCAAAAACAGGCTGCTCATGGGAGAATATTTAGAAAGCAAATAATCCTTTAAGTATGGATAGAGCAATCGCCCACATGGTTATTCCCACAAGGGTATCCAGAATTCTCCAGGAGGATTCTTTTGTAAACAGAGGCGCAAGCATCTTTCCGCCGATGCTTAGGGAAAAAAACCAGATAAATGATGCCATGACAGCACCGGCACCAAAAAAAATGTGACCGGGTTGTTTAAACTGACTGGATATGCTGCCCAGCAAAATAACGGTGTCAAGATATACATGAGGATTGAGCAATGTTACGGCAAGGGTTGTGAGAATGGCTGTTTTTAAAGATGATTCAGCCTTTTGGTTCGCAGAAAGGCTTCCTCCCCTGATGGCAGACCTGAATGATCTGATTCCGTAAATAAAGAGAAAAACAGCCCCGCCAATGCCTGCGATTAATGAAAAGTTTTTGCTCGAAGCGATAAGGGTTCCCATGCCGGTTACTCCCAGAATGATGAGCAGGGCATCACAAATGGCACAGATCAAAGGGATAATAATATAATGATTTTTTCTCACTCCATGGCTTAAAACAAATGCATTCTGGGCGCCAATGGCGATGATCAGCCCGCTTCCGGCTCCAAATCCTTTTAAGAAGGTTAACAGCATGTTTCTCCTTTGTTTTTTTAAAGTAACAAGACAACAGGGGTAAAATATGCCAACCGGTATATAAAGTAAAATCAATTATTTTTTCTCTCTGCAAGAGGCTCTATTATTAATATTTTTATGGTTTTTAATAAAAGCCATCAGCACTTATCAAAGACGAAACTTATTTTGTTTTCTTGTAGATCGTTTAATTGTGTTTATATTCACAAAGATAACCGAATCAAAGGAGAGCATGATGCCGTCATCTTTGGAGCTTGAAATATTTTCAGACTATGTTTGACCCTGGTGCTATTTCATTACCGGGAGTATTGAAAAACTTGAAAAAGAGTATGATATTCACATCAAATGGCGGGCGTTCCCCCTTCATCCGGATACACCTGAACAGGGCCGGACCCTGGAAGAGTTATTTAAACACAAAGGGATACCGGTTGATGTGGATAAAATGATGGCGAACCTGAAAGTCACAGCAGCTAAATTTGGACTTGCCCTGGGGAACAGAAAGATGACCTATAACAGCCGTCTTGCCCAGGAAGTCGGCCTGTGGGCAGAAACAAAAGGCAGGGGGGGGCACGAGTTTCATATGGAAGCATTTAAAGCCTATTTTGTTCAAGGAGTAAATATTGCCCGAAAAGATGTTTTGTTAAACCTGATGGAACGTTCCGGACTTGATCGCAAGGAAGGTAAGAAGGTTATTGAAACACGAGAATTTTCAGATGCCGTGGATTCGGACTGGGAACTTTCAAGAGCAAAAGGTGTCACAGCAGTCCCGACCTTTTTCCTCGGGCTTGACCGGCTTGTGGGCGCGCAGTCCTATGAAATCCTTAAAAGATTGATTGATAAATACACTGACAAAGCATCATAATCAGTCATATGAGCATTTTTCAGCCTCGCCGGACATCCCTTGTCCGGCTCTGAGGTGAAATAGTTGCTCCCTGCCTTTACTATCCAGCAATTCTCGGTGAGGATTTTTTTCATGCGTCAGTATGGTTTTCCATTAAAAGGTAAATATTTTTTTCGTAAACTATTGCCCAAATCTCACGCAAGTTATTGATATTACAGGAGAAAAAATAAGTCTAGGCTTTGTCTTAAAAATGTTGTATATTTTCAGCATGTTACAATATGACAAAGCAAATACCAG
>NZ_JAUWQB010000129.1 GCF_030611305.1 Desulfobacula sp.
TTCAACGGTTGGAAACTTTTTCATATTTCACAAATCTGCCATTAAAACCAATTTTTTTATTTACTCTTTTATTAACACCAATCACTATCCCGGTAGGTACCTGGGTCGTCTTCCCTTTGTTGTACTCTCTTTCATAATGAGCAGGAAGGACTGTAACACCAGACTTTTTTAAAGCAATGACAGCAATAATCCTGAGATTCTGTTCAGGAACAGGTTTCTTAGTGATTGATGATATCCTTGCCCGTGTATAGACACCTTGACCAACACGGATAATAATATTTTTCTGAATAAGTTTTCTCAGCACGCGCAGTACCTGATCCCGGTCAGACAAATCTGCGAAATCGGATGGTATAAATGTAGACACCTTAGCACGTTTAATACGATAATAAATTTTTCTTTCTAATGTTTTTTTGACCTTGGCAACCATAGACAAACTCCATGCAAATATACGACAATTAAAATAAAGTCCATAAGGAAGTTGAGAGTCTATGTGCTACAAATCCGGACAATTAATTTGCTCCCAACATTTTTTAAACTTTCTCTTGATATAGATACAATATTATACCAATCTGTATCTGTCCATAGAGAAAGAATTTTAAATATTATTGATTCTATCCAAATGATATAAAAATTCATAAAAAATTGCATACGCCTACAAAAAACTCTTGTGATTTTTGTAGGCGTATGCAATAAATTCATATGGAACGTATTCATACACAATATTTATTTAATCCTGAAATTAATGCTGATAAAATGATTTTTCTTTCTGGTCCAAGGCAGATTGGCAAGACTACTTTTGTTCGACAACATCTTAAGAAGCTTAAACAGGAGTCTCTTTATTTTAACTGGGATGATCCGTTTGTCCGGCGGGAATATATTAGAAATCCACATTTTTTAAAAGGAAAAATTACTGAACACAGTTCAATACCTCTGATTGCCTTTGATGAGATACACAAGCATAAAAACTGGAAAGATATTTTAAAAGGTCTCTATGATCTACACAGGGATGAAGCTCGCTTTATTATTACCGGAAGCGCCCGGCTTGATTATTTCAGGAAGTCAGGCGACAGTTTAATCGGTAGATATTTTTCCTATGGTATGCTGCCTCTTGGTCTGGCTGAAGCTATGGGATGTCCTGAATTGATTTTTAATGATGATACTATATTATCCGGTGGAAGTGAAAATGAGCTTCTATCAAATTTGCACAATGTTCCGTTGAAACTATCTCAGGATACATTACAGCACTTAATGATATTCGGCGGGTTTCCAGAGCCTTTTCTGAAAGCAAGTAAAAGGTTTTCAACAAAATGGAAACGTGATTATAAATCTCTTCTGATTTATGAGGATTTACGCGACCTTTCGCGTATTCAGGATATGAAAGGTGTAGAACAGCTTGTTCTACTTCTACCTGAAAGAATTGCTTCACCATTGAGTATTAATTCATTGAGAGAAGACCTGAATGTAAATCATAGGACAGTGAGCGGCTGGTTAGAAGGTTTAAAAAAAGTATTCCTGATTTTTTCAATTATGCCGTGGAGCAAACATATTGCCAAAGCAATTAAAAAGGAAAACAAAGTCTATTTTTATGACTGGACTTTGGTTAATAATCCCGGGGCACGTTTTGAAAATATGGTAGCTGTATCGCTTTTACGCATGGTTTATCGATGGAACGAATTCGGGCTTGGAGATTTTGATCTGCGATATGTCCGAAATCATCAAGGCAGGGAGGTAGATTTTCTCATTGTTAAAGATAGAAAGCCCTTTGCCTTGTTTGAAGCAAAAACAAGTGACAACTCTCTGTCGAATTCCGGTCGATATTTTAAACGGTATTTAAATGTACCTTTTTACCAGCTTGTTGAAAATTTTAATGGACTGGATGTATATCCGGACAATTGCTATATCATTTCTGCTGCACGATTTTTAAGCGTGATTGGGTGATGACAAAGTCATTGAGGGCATAGTGAACAGACTTGGCTACCTTGAACTGGCATACCTGATAGATGATTATGCAGAAGGGAAAGACACAGGCGTGGTTGATCTGCTGTTGGTCGGCAATATTGACCAGTACCACCTTAATGATTTGAGTATAAAAACAGAACGATATATTAAAAGAAAAATTCGTTCACTTGTTTTAACCAGAAAAGAATTTAAAGAGTTTCTTCCCAGACTTGAAAAGCGAAAGCATATATTGATCTGGGAAATGAAATAATATTTATTTAGAAATTTTATTAATTATTTCAATCGATTACACACTAACCACAATGTAACCGAAGAGCGGAGCTATAGCTTGCCGAATTTCCGTATAAAATATAGGGTTGTTTGCTTTAAGGTTATATTATTGTTAGAATAAATTTTAACAATAATATAAATACAGGAGATATTGATAAAAAAATTTAATGTACATAAAAGGATCGTATCATGAAATATAATTTACCGCTCGACAAGATGAACGTCCATGATAAAATTTCAACAATGGAATTACTATGGGATGATATTTGTCGGAATACTCCAGATTTCACTTCGCCATCATGGCATGAAGAAATATTGATGGAAAGAGAGAAAAAAATTAAACAAGGAATAGATGATTTTATAGACTGGGACGTGGCAAAAAAAAATATCCGTGATTTAATTGCATGAAAATTAAAATTCTTAAATCCGCAAGTAAAGATTTAGAAGAAGGGTTTTATTTTTATGAATTTCAGCACAAGGGATTGGGTACATATTTTTTAGAAGCTCTGACTTCTGATATTGAATCTCTTCAATTATATGCTGGGATTCATTCTATACATTTCAAAAAATATCATCGCCTCCTTTCACAACGATTTCCTTTTGCTGTTTACTATCAATGTATAAAAAATGAAATTAGAATTTACGCAGTTGTTGATTGCCGTAGGAAACCAGCATGGATAAGGAATAAATTGACATAACAACAGAAGACCTTTGCACACATACAATCAGGAAACCAATATCGATGGAATAGAGGCTGTGTCTTTAGTGCATTGCAGATTTAAAAGCTATTTTCACGAAATCACAACGAGTTTTCTAAATATTTCCACGTTTTTCTATATGTGTTTTTTGTATTTTATCACAAAATATGGTATGAGTTTTCCATGAAAAGAGATATCTACAAACAATTGGTTTCATGGAAACTGTCTTCCTCCCGAAAACCTCTCGTGCTTAAAGGTGCACGTCAGGTTGGCAAAACATATATCCTTAAAAAATTTGGGAAAGGAGAGTATGTCAATGTTGCTTACTTTAATTTTGAAGAAGACCCGGATCTGAATGAAATTTTTACGGGCAGACTATCACCCGAAAAAATAATTGATACGCTTTCAATTTATCAGGAAGCACGGATATCATCTGACAACACACTCATTATTTTTGATGAAATTCAAAACTCGCCTAAGGCACTCACCAGCTTGAAATATTTTTGTGAGGATGCACCAGAATACCATATTGCGACTGCAGGTTCTCTGTTAGGAGTAAAAGTTGGCCAGTCTGCTCCATTTCCAGTGGGAAAAGTTAATTTTCTTGATATGCACCCCATGTCATTTGGTGAATTCCTTGATGCTGTTGGGAAAAAGCAACTACGGCTGTTTATTGATGATAAAACTGATTTTCATACTATCCCAAAAAGCTTTCATACTGAGCTTATAGATTTTTTGAAAATTTATTATTTTGTTGGTGGTATGCCTGAAGCTGTCGGGCAATATGCTGAAGATAAGGATTTGAATAAGGTGCGTAATATTCAGGATGAGATATTATCAGCTTACACGATGGATTTTTCCAAATATACAACTAAAACAGAGGCTATCCGACTTGCCAATATATGGGCAAGTATTCCCGGGCAATTGGCCAGGGAAAATAAAAGATTTATTTTTAGCCGGATTGATAAAAATGCACGGGCAAGGGAGTATAATGAATCGATTCAGTGGCTGGTTGATGCAGGGCTTGTCAAAAAAGTAAATAACATCAAGACTGCAAAATTGCCTCTCTCCGGATATCAGGATAATAAGTTTAAACTCTATCTTCTTGATATTGGATTGCTGGGTGCTATGATCAGTGTCCCACAAAAGGCCATCATTGAAGGCGATCGGCTGTTTAGTGAATATAATGGTGCATTTGTTGAAAACTATGTAGCACAGGAGTTTGTCGTTCATGGCCAGAAAAATCTGTATTATTGGTCGAGTAGAAATACAGCAGAAGTTGATTTTGTTGTTGCCTTGAAAAATCAGATTTTACCTCTTGAAGTTAAGGCCGGAATAAGTAAGCAAAAAAAGAGTCTACGTGTTTATGGAGAAAAATTTAAACCTTTGGTACTATCACGTTCAACTCTTATGAATTTTAAAGAGGATGGTAAAATTAGAAACTATCCTCTTTATGCAGTTTCGCTGTTTTTAAGGTCGTGATGGGGGTCAGACCGAAAGCACCAGGATTACCTTTACTATAACTTGAAACGATCTTATTGGGTGTGCTGGGAACTTACCGATCAAAACAAAAATTCGTTAAATATTCAAAGCAAGCCATTTTTTAAAAAAAATATCCTGGATAATATATTTTCCATTTTTTATTAAAATTTCTTTCTCAGACAAACTTTTCAGGCATCGTGTGACAATCGAGGCCGTTTTAATATTGACATCTATTAAAGCCTCAGCCGAAAAAAGGTTTTGTCCGTCATTAAATAAAATAAGCTTTAAGGTTTTTTTCTGGTTAATGGACAGAGTGTCCCACAACGTTTGATATTCAAGATGTTTTTGTTCAATCATCGAACGTTCAATTTTATTTAATGTCTCTTCAGACCAAGGGTTTTGCTGTAATTCCTTCCAAAGGAAAAAACAGAACAATTGAATATACATTGGATGATTTTTAAACTGTTCAACAATCTGTTTTAAATTGTTTTTTTCTATGGTGAGATTGCCATCCTTAAATAATTTTTCCATCCAGGGGATATAATGCCTTGTTTCGATCTCTTTTAGCGGAAAACTTGCTGCCTGCTGATAAAAGGCCTTTTTTTGAGATTTGAACATTTCTGTAAGTAGATGCTGCTGGCTTCCGCAAAAAATATAACAGATATTAGAATGCTGCTGAACATAGGATCTTAATTGTTTTTCAAACGAATCGGCATTTGCATATTTAGCCACTTCCTGGAATTCATCAAAAGCAATAACAATTTTTCTTTTTTCAGAAAACTTTTCAAGCAACTCCATCAAATTTTTTAAAATCAGACTTTCATCCGCAGCCTTAAAAGAGGGTGCAATGGCCGGTGAATTTGTAACCGGATCAATGCTGATCTGAAATGATAACTTATTAATGCTGCTTTTCAACAAGCCTAACAGTTTGTCCGTGTTTGACTCCAAAGCACTCAATTGTTGAAAGGCTCTTGTAATAAATTCTTTTTCAGAAGTTGTGCAGTAAAGGTCTATATAGACCGTTCCAGTATCAAGCTTTTGCTCTTTTATATTTTGAAAAACCTTCTTTATTAATGAACTTTTACCGGTTCTTCTATGAGAGTATAGCAAAACATTTTGTGAGGCCATGATAAAATCAAGCAAGTCTCTTTGTTCTTTTGTCCGATTGCAAAAAGAGGGACCGGTTGCAAAATTGCTGTAAGTAAAAGGATTTTTCATTTTTTTACCCCGCAGTTACACATGATGCCATAATCATGTTTGCAAACAGAATATTACACAATGTGCGTAATGTCAATCAAAGTATGGCAAACATGTTTGCCAATAAAAACCATCCCTTGTTTAAAGAACTTATTTCCATCGCACGGAAGACAATCAAGGCGGCGCTATATCCAAAAATTATCACCCCTGAGCAGCTCAATCCTATTGAGTTCATACACCCCCATCAGTCTGTCAATATAGGCTTTCTCAGGCACATCAACAAATGAAAGGGGGCATCATTACCCTCCAGACGACTTGAATTCCATGACAGGTCAATCAAAATACGATTAAATACCTGCCGTGCATATGTCCCGGCCGGCCGATGATCATCCGACGATTGTCCCATTTCATAAAGACGCTGCCGAATCTCAAGAGAAAGGTTAACCTGTTGCACACTAATTGGCAATGTAACCGAAAGGGTGGAGCTATGCAAAAAACTCAGACTATATCGAACTTAATTCCGAAAAAGTCTTGACTATTTCGGAATTAATGTCAAAATAGACGCTATGAAACGATACTTGGAAAAATATATTCAGGAAGATCTGGATAAAAAAATAATCCTGCTGACCGGACCACGGCAAACAGGAAAGACAACGCTATCTAAAATGTTAAATCCTGATTATGATTACTTCAATTTTGATAACCCGGACGACAGGTTGGGCTTGCAGGAAAAATCCTGGGACAGATCAAAAAAGCTTGTTATTTTTAATGAGCTTCACAAATTAAAAAACTGGAAATCATGGTTAAAAGGAGTTTATGATACGGAAGGCATTCCGCCCTCAATTCTTGTTACCGGCAGCGCCAAACTCGACACTTACAGAAAGGTTGGCGATTCTTTGGCAGGAAGATTTTTCCAGTTTAGATTGCATCCTTTGGATTTAAAAGAAATTCACAATTTTTTAAACCCTGGTAACCTTGAAGCGGAATTAGACAAACTTTTATTTTCCGGCGGTTTTCCTGAACCATTTTTAAACGGGACAACCCGGTTTTACAATCGTTGGAAAAAATCACACCTTGATATTATTTTAAAGCAGGATCTCATTGATCTTGAGAATGTCCAGCAAATCATCCAGATTGAAACGCTGATTCAATTATTAAAACACCGTGTGGGAAGCCCGATATCCTATGCCTCTTTATCGCAGGATTTACAATGCTCTGACAAAACTGTAAAAAGATGGCTCATGATACTTGAAAATATGTATATAATTTTTAAAGTTCCACCTTTTCATAAAAATATTGCCAGGGCAATTCAAAAAGCTCCTAAATTCTATTTTTATGATACCGGGCAGGTCATAGGTGAGCAGGGTATTAAACTGGAGAACACTGTTGCATGTGCCATTCAAAAGGAAATCCATTTTCGGGAAGATTGTTTTGGAGAAACAAAAAAGCTGTTTTACCTGAGAAACAAGGATAAAAAAGAGATTGATTTTTGTACCACATCCGGTGATGACCCAGTACTGATGGTGGAAGTAAAATGGAAAGACAATAGCTTGAGTTCAAATTTTGAAGTGTTCAGAAAATTTTTCCCACAGTTAAAAATGGTTCAGGTTGTCAAAGAATTAAAAAAGGAAAAAACATTTCCAAATGGTGCTGAAATCCGAACCGCCCATAACTGGCTCTCAACATTAACGCTGCCTTGAACTTTTTTGCAATC
>NZ_JAUWQB010000082.1 GCF_030611305.1 Desulfobacula sp.
CTGATTATGGCTTCTCTTTTTTTTTCTGTAACAATGATTTCAATTTTGTCGCCAAAGTTTATTTTAAGAGAATCCCTTATTGCTTTAGGAATTGTAACCTGACCTTTTGTTGTGAGAGTTGCTAATGCCATAATATTCCTCTCTTGCTTTATTTCCTTACTCGGATTAATATCTTACTTGAGTGTAAGGCGCTGAGTCTGAAATGTCAATCTTTTTTATATCAGGGTCTGGATTTTGGGGGCAAAAACTGCATTTTAAGGGCTTTACACGGGGTCAACAATTGCCTTCAGATCTTTGAGCATCAGGAACAAATGGAATGGGTCGGTGGGGCTGGATTCGAATTCCCACTTAATATACCACTGACGGGCTGCATCATTTTTTGCGTGCACAATTAATGCACGAATACCTGCAATATCAGAGACCTGCAAAGTTCGAAGCAATGCATCTTTGAGCAGGGCACGCCCAAGTCCCTTTCTTTGATGCGCTTTATCCACGGCCAGGCGTGCCAGGATCATCACTGGTACAGGGTGGCGCGCCAAACCCTTCACCACTCTATGCGGTGCTTCTTCATGTTCTACACTCCCCACTGTCAGGCTGTAAAAGCCTGCGACTTCACCATCTTTGCAGCAGACATATGTTTGGGCGCTGTTGGCTTTCTGGTTTACCAATGCATAGCGTTGCAAAAACTGATTCAAGTCCGACAGGTTACAATCGAAAAATTCGACCGAATCTGCTGCACTGAGTTTATGTACAGGTTCATAATAGCCCAAAGCAATCAATCCAGAACCCCAGGCTGGTCCAACAACTTCTTAAGGCGGGGTTTGGATTGTACCGGGCGATCTAACGCTTGCTGGAACATCTCCCATTGAGCATTGTCCAGTCCGAAATGACATCTATTCGCCAAAGTCTGATTGGCCGCAGTGATACCTGCTTCCAACAAAAACTCACTTACATTTTTATGGCAGGCACGAGCGGCCTCTTGCAACAATTGCTTGACCGCAATACTCACACGTACGTCAATGCGTGCGGATTTTGATTGTATTAAACTGGTCATGAGCACCTCCTTTCATTTATGTTGAAAGTATAGCGTACTGACAATGTTATGACAAGGGAAAATGTCATTTTTTCCGATTATAACGGTTATAACGGGGTCAGGCTTGCATTGTTGCGTTTGTCAGGGGGGTAAAAGTATCCCATGGCTTTCCTTATTACTCAGATGGACTCCGAACCCTACCCAGCTCCGCCCCTTCAGTTACATGGCAAAATGTAATATAACTAACTATAATTATTAAGTTTTTTGTTTAAAACATCAGAGGTTTTGTGGTACAGAATCGGAATCAGGCAACCTCTCATACTCATCCATCTTCCGTTTGATAAAGTTAAGTGAATTCACTTTTTGAGGTAAGCTCTCGCAAAAGATAATATGTTACATCCTGGCTGAATTCGGTCTCTTTATTCATGGGGTGAATTTCTAAACCAATCAAAGAATATTGTCAAGCCCTAGTCGTTCTATTTTATGTGTAAAAAGATTTTCACTCCATAAACTCAGACTATTCTGCTCCAACGGTCTAAGAAATCGCCGAATATCATCTGCGGCAGCCTGCCAGTCAATACGTGCCGTTTTTAAGCACAACTCATGTTTCAGCCATTCTATATTAAGATCAATTTTTTGATGTGCCCATGGTCCCCACTGGAATAAGGCTGCCTGCAAATGGGCAAGGTTTGGTTGAATCCCCTTTTTTATATACCAGCTAAAGTCATGCCAGTCCCGGCCCTTTAAATACGGCCGGCAAAGCAGTGCGTGGATTTTCAATGAAAAATTGCTGCTCAGATCCTGATGACAGACTTCGAAATCCAGAGGAAAATCCAGGTAAGTGTATTCAAAACCCGAACTTGTCGGAGGATCTACGTCGATTTCCAATTTTATTTTTTGGGTCTGCCCCCGGTCGTCTCTGAAAAAAGATAAATTAAGCCGATTAGATATTGAGCTGTCCTTGATCAGAGCTTTTTTTACGCGCTGATCCATTCTGCTTTTATCCGATACTTGAGATTTAAGTCCAAACTCTTCAAAGGTGTCAAGCATTTTGTCAAGGTATACAGGCCAGGTAAATTCAGGATCAGGTACTTTCAATATAAAATCAAGATCTTCTGAAAATCTTGTCAATCCATATATAATCCTCAGACTGGTACCTCCCTGGAATGCCGCAACCTCAAAAAAATCAGCCCGCCACAAACCATAGAGTGCGATATCCTGGAGAATTTCTTTAAGAGCATGATTTTCTTCCAGTTCATTGGCCGCTTTATAGGCAGCTAATCTTTCCTGAATCAGATCAATCAAGAGCTAACTCCCTGCTGAGATGAGATATATACGATTTTACCCGTTTATGTTTATAAATCAATTTTAATATTTTAATATCATTAATGGTAATGGTTGATAGTGATTCCGGATCAATCCGCAGCCCTTCTAAAAGCCAGTCAATCCCTTCCCAGGATAGTTTTCTCAAACAGACCAGATCCATTAATGCCCTGCATGGTTTCGCCACCAGCATTGTCTGACCATTCGTCTGGTGCCGGTTCACCAGTTCCAAAAAGTATTCCCGCTGAACTGCGAGGGGGTGAAAATTAAAAATTCCCATTTTTTTATGTTCAAATTTTTTGATTTTCCGGTGGGACACCACGCTGGCTGTGGTAAAAACCGCCTCTGGAATCCAGCCGTGGTATGCCAATGCTGTCTCAAACGAAATATAACTGTCAGGCTCAAGGGCCTGTGCCAGAATGAACGGGTGACACGGAAAATCGCGAAACCGGTCATTGAGCATATACAGGCCGCGTTGAAATCGAAACAATTCTTTGGTTTTAATCGCCCGGTTGACCAGATTGTAACGTCGTTGTGCGGTTCCCTCTGCCATCCGTTTCAGCTGGGAAACTCTGAGGATTCGGTTGGCAAGGCCCTGCTCAATGATTTTAGTTGTTATTGTATTCATCTTCTATAAAATACCACATGCTTTCAAAAAATGAAAGTATGTGGTATTTTATTCTTTCATTGCCTGGGGTCAGGCTTGCGTTGTTGTCGTTGTTTGGGGGTAAAGTGTCAAGACTTTAGATAAGCTTCAAAAGATCATCCCGAGTTATTTCACAATCACGAAGGATCTTTGACAACAGGCCTGGGCCAATTGTTTCGCCTGAATGTACAGGAACAACAGTGCATCGGCCATCAGAATGTCTTAAAAAATTATGACTTCCTTTGACTCTAATGACACTGAATTTTTTCTTTTTAAGTATTTTAACAAGTTGTTTGCCCTGCAAAGATGGATATTGTGTCATACAGAAACCGAAATTCGTTGAAAACCGATAAATTGATTAGGGATGGCAATGTCATCAACCTCCACACATAATGCAATGGCTTCTTTAATACGGTCTAACAAAACATCCAGCGATTTTGCCTGTGTATGGCACCCCTTTAACTCAGGTACACTGGCGACATAAAATCCCTTATTATCCTGCTCGATAATAACATTGAATGTTTTCATATCTGCCGCTGTTTTATTGCCTTGTGCGTCTGGTACAAATTGCGTTCCCATGGTAAGCCTCCATCAAAATTTTATAACAGTGACATTATACCCCATCATACTCTGGAAAGAAAGAAGTTTCCCAGGCTTGCGTTGTTGTCGTTGTTTGGGGGGTAAAGTATTTGTTTGATGTAAATGGACTTATTATTTTAAGACTGTCCCGGACAAAAAAAGCTATGATTTTTATTTCCAAAACTCATCCTGATCCATTTCAAGGTCGTATCGAATAATTTTGCTCAATAAACCTTTTGGAACATCTTTATTGCCGTGGTCAGGAATTGTTGTCTTTCTACCGTCTGGATGAACAAAACGAATATGGGAGCCTTGCTGTCTTATTCGCTGAAAACCTAATTTTTGAACCTTTTGGATAAAATTTTTAAAGGTTATGGCTGGATATGATGTCATACTGCAATTTCTATATCTCTAACACCGACAAATTGATTATAATCATCAACAATCGTATCTTCTATACAGGAACCAATGGCTTCAGTAATATTGCCAATGGCTTCATCAATGGTAGAGCCATAACTATGACATCCTTTAAAAACCGGACAAGTTACAATAAACTCACCATCAACGTCCTGTTCAATAATTATGGGAAAATGTTTTCTTTTCATAATCACCCCATTTTCTGATATATTAGTTGTATATTCGACTGCTTTCATCCGTTATTGCTCCCTGTTTGATTATATCTATAGCAGTGTTGACATATAAAATCATCTTGACACCAACAGTGTATCCATAAACTTAAATTTCTGCAAATCCTTTTTTGTTTCTGGATTCAGGTGCATTCTGGGGTCAGGCTTGCGTTGTTGTCGTTGTTTGGTTCCGGTTTAATGGGTTGCATACCATTCATAGCTCCGTGTGATGCCGTTATTCAGGTTTATTTTCGAGTGCCAGCCAAGATTTTTCATTTTTGAAACATCAAGACGTTTCTGCGGGGTTCCATCAGGCTTTGATGCGTCATAGGAGATGCCTCCCTTAAAGCCTGTAATCTCTTTTATCAGCTCTGCCAGTTCCCTGACAGTAAGATCCTTTCCTGTGCCGATATTGAAAAGCGGTGACTCTTTTAATGACAGTTTATCAGATGGAATATTCATCAGGTGGATGCAGGCTTCTGCCAGATCATCCACATGGAGAAACTCGCGCCTTGGTTTGCCCGTTCCCCAGATTGTTACAGAGTCTGCACCGGACTGTTTTGCTTCATGAAATTTTCTTATCAGGGCCGGCAGAACATGGGAAGTTTCAAGATCAAAATTATCATTGGGGCCGTAAAGATTTGTGGGCATTACCGGGATAAACTTTGTATTATACTGTCTGTTATATGACCGGCACATCTCAACGCCTGCTATCTTTGCCACTGCATAGGCTGAATTTGTGGACTCAAGCGGGCCGGTCATGAGATATTCCTCTTTAATGGGCTGGGGGCAGTTTTTGGGATAAATGCAGGATGAACCCAGGAAAAGGAGTTTTTTAATCTTGTGGACATAGCTTTGGTGGATGATGCTGTTCTGGATCATCAGATTTGTATAGATGAAGTCGGCAGGATAGGTGTCGTTTGCTAATATACCGCCTACTTTTGCTGCTGCGAGGAAGACATATCCGGGTTTGTGTTTCTCAAAATAGCTGGAGACTGCCTGCTGGTCCATGAGTTCTAATTCTGCATGGGTCGGGGCAAGGATGTTTGTGCAGCCCTGTTTTTTTAAACAGCGGATGATGGCGGAACCTGCGAGGCCTTTGGCTCCTGCTATGAAAATCGGGTGTTGAGTCATATTGGGGTCAGGCTTGCTTTATTGTCGTTATTGAGTTTTGGGTGCTTGGTTTATTCATTGTAGTTGTATGTCTGAAAACCTGCGCGCTGGCAGAGTTCGTCTTTTTTTGCTTCTTCAAGATCTGCCCTGGCCATTTCCGTGACAAGTTCGTCAAAGGTTATTTTGGGTGTCCAGCCAAGTTTTTCCTTTGCTTTTGAAGGGTCTCCGAGGAGTGTTTCAACTTCTGTCGGTCTGAAGTATTTAGGATCAACGGCAATAATTATTTTGTCTGTTGCTGTATGATATCCTTTTTCATCCTTTCCCGATCCTCTCCAGGAAATATCAATGCCCAGTTTTTTTGCTGCAAGATTAACAAAATCCCTTACCGAGTGCTGCTCGCCGGTTGCAATAACAAAATCATCAGGCGCTTCCTGCTGGAGCATGAGCCACTGCATTTCCACATAATCTCTGGCATGGCCCCAATCCCTCTTTGCATCAAGGTTTCCAAGGTAAAGGCAATCCTGGAGGTTCAGGCTGATGCGGGCAAGTGCTCTTGTTATCTTGCGGGAGACAAAGGTTTCACCGCGCAAAGGGGATTCATGGTTAAACAGGATGCCGTTGCAGGCATACATTCCATAGGCTTCCCTGTAATTGACAGTTATCCAGTAGGCATAGAGCTTTGCTGCGCCATAGGGGCTTCTGGGATAAAAAGGGGTTTTTTCCGTCTGGGGAACTTCCTGAACCTTTCCGAAAAGTTCTGAGGTTGAGGCCTGGTAAAACCGGGTTTTCTTTTCAAGTCCAAGCAGCCTTATGCCTTCCAGGACGCGCAGGGTGCCAAGCCCATCCGTATCTGCTGTGTATTCCGGGGATTCAAATGATACGGCCACATGGCTCTGGGCTGCCAGGTTGTAAACTTCGTCCGGCTGCACCTGCTGGAGTATCCTGATGAGATTTGTCGAATCCGTGAGGTCTCCATAGTGAAGGATAAAATCCCTGTCCTTGACATGGGGGTCCTGGTAGAGATGGTCTATTCTGTCTGTATTGAACAGAGACGCTCTTCTTTTGATGCCATGGACTTCATACCCTTTTTTCAGGAGAAACTCTGCGAGGTATGCGCCGTCCTGGCCGGTGATTCCTGTTATTAATGCTTTTTTCATAGGCTCCTGGGGTCAGGCTTGCGTTGTTGTCGTTATTGGGGGTTGGGTTTCGGGTGGTTTACCCAGCTCCGCCCCTTCACTTACATAGCGAAATGAATTCAACCGATTATAATTATTGACTTTTTACTTAAAACTTCAGAGATTTTGTGGTCCGGAATTGGAATCAGACAACATCTTCTCCAATCTCCTGCCTTGCTTTTCCAATCTCTTGTTCTAAGCTCTCATACTCTTTCATCTTCCGTTTGATAAAATTAAGAGTGATGCGTTTTTTCTCCTTTATCCCATTAGGGGTGAGAAGATAGAGATAACCTTTTTTGCTCTTACTTTGTTTGAAATTCTCCATCTTGACAATACCCTTCTGGACAAAAGCAGACAAGACATAATTGACTTTACCTACGCTTACACCAATCTTTCCCGCCATCTCAAGTTGGGTAAATTCACTTCTTAAAGCAATCTCCCGCAAAAGATAATATTCTACGTCCCGGTTGAATTTGTTATCTTTATTCATAGTATGAATTTCTAAACTAATCAAAAATTGTTGTCAAGGAGAAAAGAATAACGCAAGCCTGACCCCAAAAATTTACAATGGCAATTTTTCATGATATTGATAGAAATGATTGATAAAAAAACAGGCGCGGGCTTTATCTTTTTTTTAATTGTTTTTATTGCCGGATTATTTATAAGTCCCTGTGTTTATGCAGAAAGTGTGAACACAGGTATTGTTTTAGCTGATGATCAGGGGAACATCCTCTTTGATCAAAACAGGGAAAAACAATTTATCCCGGCCTCAATTTTAAAAATCCTGACCAGCCTTGCTTCCATCCATATCCTTGGAAAAGACTATCGCTTCCCCACTGAGTATTTTTTTGATGCAGATTCAAACGACCTTTATATTAAGGGATTTGGAGATCCCTTGTTCATTTCCGAAGTTATTGAGAAGCTGTGCCATGAAATAAATTTAAAAACGGGATTTATTCGTCATATCATTCTTGACCAGGCGTATTTTTCTGAACAAATCCTGGTCCCGGGCAAAGGAAACTCTTTAAACCCTTATGATGCTCCTGTTGGAGCTTTATGTGCTAATTTCAATACCATTATGTTTAAATGGAACAATCAGGAAAACAGGTTTATCAGTGGAGAACCTCAGACTCCTCTGCTTCCCTTCTTCCTTAAAGACATTCAAAAAACAAAACTCAGGCAAGGCAGAATTATCCTTACAAAACAACATAGCCTTTTGTATCCGGGTCTTTTGATGAAATATTTTTTTGAGAAAAACAATATTAAAGTTACCGGGTCTGTTTTGCAGGGAAAATTTAAAATCAACGAGGGGGACTCTTTTCTTTCTCCTTTTGAAATAAAAGAGGTTGCGCGAAAACTTTTAACATACTCGAATAATTATATTGCAAATCAGCTTTTGTTGACTATTGGCGCAAAAACATACGGGACACCGGCCACACTTGAAAAAGGAGTCAAAGCGGTCAAGCTGTTTTCAAAACAAAATTTAAAACTGGGGCATGTTACCATTTTAGAAGGATCAGGCATTTCAAGATCAAACCTGATTTCTCCAGACCAGATGCTGAAAATTCTTCTTGAATTTATGCCGTATCATTCATTATTGAAGCGCCGGGATAATGATTTTTTTAAAACCGGAACACTTTCAGGGGTCAGAACCCGTGCAGGATATATCTTAGGAAACAACAACAGGCTTTACCCCTATGCCATTATGGTTAACCAGGAAAACAAAAGCTATGAATCAATTCGAAAAAAACTTCTCCATATGGTTTCTCAGATCAGTGGCAAATGAATAGTTTTGGGGGAGGCTAAGAAACCGAGCCTTTTTCAATATACGCATAGGCACTGTGATTATGGATGGACTCGAAATTTTCTGCGCTTACGGAAAACCAGGTAATATTCTTATCCTCCATCAGTGTTTTTGCAACATCCCTTGCTAAATCTTCCACAAATTTGGGATTATCGTAGGCTTTTTCAGTGACAAACTTCTCATCTTCTCTTTTCAATACAGAAAAGATATCACAGGAAGCCGATGCCTCCACAAGGTCAACAATATCTTCTATCCAGATAAACTTTTTGAACCGGGTACTGACAAGCACTTCTCCCCGTTGATTGTGGGCACCGTATTCACTGATTTCCTTTGAACAGGGGCACACGGATGTCACTGGGACGGCAACCTTCAGGATAATATCCGTATTCGCTCTCTCATTCGAAGACCCGAATATGGAACAGGTGTAATCCATAAGACCTTTTGAATCGGTCTCCGGGGATCTTTTCTCGATAAAATAGGGGAATGTAATTTCAATATGAGAAGATTGAGCTTCGAGGATTTCCTTCATGTCTTCTAGGATGTTGGTTAAGGATTCCAAAGAAACCTTAGTCCTGAACAGGTGCAGGATTTCAACAAACCTGCTCATATGGGTCCCCTTGGACTGGTGGGGCAAATCTACATACATATTGATCTGTGCGACAGTGGATTGGAGTCCGGTTTTTTTGTCTAAAACTTTAACCGGGTATTTCAAGCCCTTTATCCCGACCTTATCAATGGGGATATTCCTGTAATCAGGTTGATTTTGGATGTCTATCATTTTTAGCTTCTAAAAGATAATCAGGTGCAATATTACTCATTGACCTGAATATATTGCCCTTTATATGTTTATTGTGTTTATACAATGTTTCAAGCAACTTTCTTATCTCACCACGTTTTGTCTTATTTGCGCTGGGACAATTATTCTTAAACTCCGGTAAATTAAACAATTGCCCAAACAATGCAATATTTTTTTTCTCAACATATGACAGCGGTCTGATTATATCAAGGGTTCCATTAAAAAAAGATTGCCTGGGTTTCATTGTGCCGATCCTGCCAGCATAACATATGTTAATAAATAAGGTTTCAATGATATCATCTTTATTGTGACCCAGAGCAATTTTTTTACAGCCCTGCTCTTGTGCGATTTCAAAAAGTCGTTTTCTTCTAAGGCGGGAACATAGGAAACACGGGTTTTCCCTGTTTATATCCGAGTGGGCAAGCACACCGTAGTCTTTATATTCGATTTTCAGGGGGCCGTAGGTATCCTCGATATAGTTCTCAAGCTCTTTTGCAAATGAATCTTCAAACCCGGCATCAATATGTACGGGCAGAATATCAAAATTAACGGGTGCCCGTTTTTTCAAAGAAAATAAAATGTTTAACAATGCCTGGCTATCCGTGCCACCGGATACGCCGACAAGGATCCTTTCATTTTCTGAAATCATGTCCCAGTCATGAATTGCCTTTCCAACGGCACGATCTATTCTTTTTTTCAAGCCGGTTTTCACACCCGTTTCCTGGCTCCTGGTTCCTGATTTCTGGCTATTCGCCTTCTTATTCTTCTTTCTCTGCTGCGACAATCCTTTTTGCAGCAATCTCTCTTAAAACAGTAACAACATCCTCATTATTGGATGATTTCACCAGCAAATCCGAGCCTTCTCTTACCTGTCTGACTCTTTTTGCTGCAAGGTGAACAAGCGTAAATCTATTGTTTACATTTTTCAAACAATCTTCTATGGTAACTCTTGCCAAAACTCATACCTCCAATATAATTTAAAGAATATCTATTATCTCATACACTCTTTTGCCGCCGGGAGCCTGCACTATTGCTTCATCTCCTGGTTTCTTGCCTATCAATGCACTGCCCAGCGGAGAAGATACAGAAATTTTCCCCTTTTTTATATCAGCTTCATCTGCACCGACTAGCATGTATTCCATTTCCTCTTGTGAATCCAAATTTTCAAGAAGGACCCGACATGCAAACCTTACACAATCCTTGGGTATAGTTTCCGGATCAATTATCTTAGCAGTTCCAAGCTTATAGCCAATTTCACCGATCCTGCCCTCAAGGAATGACTGCCGTTCCTTTGCCGCATGATATTCAGCATTTTCAGAAAGATCACCATGGGCTCTGGCCACTTCAATGGCTTTGATATTTTCAGGCCGCTCAATGGTTTTTAATCTTTCAAACTCTTTTTTTAAGGCTGCATAGCCTTGTGTTGTAATGGGTGTTTGTTCCAACTTACAATTGACTCCGTATGATTTATTTTTATTTAAAACCCTTTGTCAGCCTGGGCTGCTTTGTCTCTTTTTGAATATTTTTGATACACCAGTGTTAAAACGGGTCCGGACATAACATATATCGAGAATACAACAAACAGCAGTATGGAAGGTTCTGTGGCAATGGCAACAAGAATAAGAACAAGCCCTACAAGTTTGTTAAATTTCATGCTTTTAAAAAAAGACACCTTTTTTAAACTTTTATATCTGAACGAACTCACCATGCAGAATGAAAGCCCGAACATCAGTACCAGAAGAACCAGCTTAAAGGGTTCCGGGCTTATCTGAAGCCGGGAGAAAAAAAGAACCACAGAAACGTTCATTGCGGCAGCAGCCGGAATCGGCAAACCCTCGAAATCACTGCCGGATGAAGAACTGGTATTAAATCTGGCAAGCCTTAATGCGCCGCATATGACAAATAGGAATGTAGCTGACCAACCCGGTCTGCCGGTAGACTCAAGTACCCACAGGAACATTAAAAGAGCCGGTGCCAATCCAAACGTAATCAGATCAGCCAAAGAGTCATATTCAATACCAAATTTACTGGTAGTATTGGTGGCTCTGGCAATCTTCCCGTCTAACAGATCAAACACACCACCAATTAATATGGCAATGGCTGCATCCACAAATCTTGATTGAATCGCTGCCGTAATTGAATAGTATCCGCAAAATAAATTCATGGATGTAAATAAATTGGGGAGAATATAAATACTTTTTTTAACATTCTGCTTTTGCATTACTTGTCACCCCTCCTTTATTTCATATATCCAATGACAGTAGAACCGGCTTTTGTTTTCTCACCTACACTGACAGCAAGGTCAAAATCATCAGGTAAATATAAATCAAGACGGGAACCGAACCGGATCATACCATACCGGTCACCCTTTTTGATCTTTTCACCCTCTTTAACACAATTGACAATTCTTCTGGCAATAAGGCCGGCTATCTGAACCACTGCAAAACTTGTATCATCAGCTGTCTTAATAATTAATGCATTTCTCTCATTGTGTGTGGATGCCTTGTCAAACGAAGCATTCATAAACTTCCCGGGATGATACAAAACCTTTTGCACCACTCCGTCAAAAGGAACTCGATTCACATGAACATTAAACACATTCATGAAAATACTGACCTTAATACAGGGGTCGGGTAAATAGTCACTTTTCTTCTGTTTTTCAACAATAATCACCTTCCCGTCAGCAGGAGAAGTAAGGCTTTTCTCGTCTTGAGGGATATCACGATCAGGATCTCTAAAAAACCAGCAGACAAATAAAGTAATAGCAAGACAGACCCAGGCAAATAAACCCCACCCAAAATAAAAAAGCATCCCCGTAATGAGGATGGCTATAAAAACAAATATCAGCCCGGGTTGTGCAACAGGTAAAACCGCCCGTGCCGGCCATTTTGAATTATCCATAATTTAACTTTCCGCAAATATAATCTTATCATAATATCAAATTATCAATCACAATGTCAATATCCTTATTTTTAAATGGGGTCAGGCTTGCGTTGTTGAGCCCAATAACGCCCACAACGCAAGCCTGACCCCCTCTACAATTGAGCATCGGACTTTCTGATATAGCTGGGAACAAGAATATTTTCAGGATTATCTAAAAAATTATCTTTTAAAGAAAGGGACAAAGCCAGTGCAGCTGCATTCACAGAATCCAGAAAGTCGTGGGCAATGACGGGATGATCTGCTGTTTGTTCAATGATGTCTCTATAGGCTTTTGAGCCTGATCCTGCAAACAATGCAGCGCCGTCTGCCATCTCAATGGCATCTTCAGGACAGACAACCCTTTCCTGGCTTTTTGATACCAGCCTGCCATGATCAAAATGATAGACTGCACAATAGACTTCATTTCTTCTGGCATCCATCATAACACAAACCGGAATTGATGAATGAACAAACCGGAACGCGATACCATCAAGACTTGAAACACCGACGCCGGGTTTTCCCATGGCATAGGCCATGCCCTTGACCACACTGATACCAATGCGAAGCCCGGTAAAGCTGCCTGGTCCTCTGGCTGCAACAAAGGCATCGATATCAGAAAGTTCCATGCAGGCTCTGTCTGCAAGCATATGTTCAATCATTTTTACCAGCCGTCTGGAATGCGTCAGCCTGGCTGTCCAGAATTCTTCACAGACAATGGACGTCCCATCAATAATTGCAAGGCTGCATCCTGGTTCTGCGGTACTCAGACAAAGAAGTTTCAATTTATCGGACATCTTTATCAGATCGGTTTTTCCAATGCGATTTCAAGAACTTCCCGGATATCCCTGACACAGGTAAACTTTATTTTATTCTTGATCACCTTTGGCATATCATATAAATCCTTCTTGTTTTTCTCAGGAATGATTATATGGTCAATCCCGGCCCGCAACGCCCCAAGGGCTTTCTCTTTGAGCCCGCCAATGGGAAGCACCCTTCCCCTCAAGGAAATTTCACCTGTCATGCCCACTTTATTATTTACTTTGCGCCCTGTAAATGCTGAAATCAATGCTGTTGCCATGGCAATTCCGGCTGAAGGGCCGTCTTTTGGAATGGCACCTGCCGGCACGTGAAGATGAATATCATTATTATCAATATCTTCTTTTTTTATATCAAATTTGTCTGCATTGGCTTTTGTGTATGTAAGGGCAGCCCTGGCAGACTCCTGCATAACATCACCGATCTGTCCTGTGACCAGCAGCTCTCCTTTTCCCTGATAAAGAGATACTTCGATATAAAGCTGCTCTCCACCGACTTCAGTCCATGCAAGCCCGGTTGCCAGACCCACCTGGCTTTCTTCCTGGTCAAGCTCAGAAAGATATTGCGGCGGCCCCAGATATTTTGTGAGATTTTGCTTGGTTATTGAAAATTTGCCTTTTTTACCCTCTGCAATCTTTCTTGCAATTTTTCTGCAGATGGCATCCAGTTTCCTTTCAAGACCCCGCAAGCCCGCTTCCAGTGTATATTCTGCAATAATCGTCTCCATGGCTCCGGAGCTGATATGGATAGATCTACGGATAAGCCCGTTGTCTTTCAATTTTTTGGGGAAAAGGTGGTTTTTAGCGATCACTTTTTTTTCCTGCCGGGTATATCCGGTGATTCTAATCACCTCCATCCTGTCCAGCAAGGCTGACGGGATCGTATCTGAAATATTGGCGGTTAGAATAAAAAGCACATTGGAAAGATCAAACGGCATATTCAAATAATGATCTGAAAATTCAAAATTCTGTTCAGGATCAAGGGCCTCTAAAAGGGCTGAAGAAGGATCTCCTCTGAAGTCATTTCCCAGCTTGTCGATTTCATCTAACATAAATACGGGATTATTTGTATTGCATTGCCTTAACCCCTGCAAAACCCTTCCCGGCATGGAACCGATATACGTTCTTCTGTGCCCCCTGATTTCAGCCTCATCCCGGATGCCGCCCAGGGATACCCGATGAAACTTACGCTTCATGGCTTTGGCAATGGCCTGTCCCAGCGATGTTTTCCCAACACCCGGAGGCCCTACAAAACAAATGATCTGTCCCTTTTTTTTGGGATTTAACTTTCTGACACTTAAATACTCGAGAATTCTTTCTTTAACCTTCTCCAGACCAAAATGATTTTTATCCAGAACTTCCTGTGATTTTGGAATATTAAGAAAATCTTTTGTTGCTTTACTCCAGGGCAACTCGACAATACAATCAAGATACGTCCTTACAACCGAAGCTTCAGAGGAGTCAGAATGCATCTGTTCAAGACGTTTCAGCTGCTTTTGGGCCTCTTTTTCACAGTCTTTCGGCATTTTGCATTTTTTAATCTTAAGTTTAAACTCTTTTATTTCAGCAAGCTTGTCATCACTATCCCCAAGCTCCCTGTGAATGGCCTTCACTTGTTCTCTAAGATAATAATCTCTTTGATTTTTAGAAATCTCATCCTTGACATCTATTTGAATTTTGGCTTGAACCGTTGAAAGATCCAGCTCTTTTGCCAAAAGATCATTCACCTTTTTCAACCGTTCGGTTCCACCGGTAATTTCAAGTAAAACCTGAGCATCCTCGACCTTTAAATTTATATTGGAAGCAACAAGATCAGCAAGTTTACCCGGAGATTCAATATGAGACAGCAAATCTCCCACGTCTCCTGAAAGCTCACCTTTGAGAGCCAGCAATTTTTCACTGGCCTCTTTGACATTCCGCATTAAGGCTTCTTCTTCAATATTGAGTTCCCGGGAATCTGTATCCTTTAAAAATTCAATCTGAACTTTAAAAAAAGGCCTTGTTTTGACATATTCCAATACTTTTGCCTTGGTTATCCCCTGGACCAGAGCCTTAATCCTGCCATCCGGCAACTTGATCATTTTTTGGATTCTGCCAACCGTACCAATGGTATAAACATCCTCAGCTGTCGGTTTTTCCAGTTCAGAATCTTTCTGGGCAGTCAGGAATATGTAACGATCATATTCGACAGTCTCTTCAACTGCCTTAATGGATTTTTTCCGCCCGACAAATAATGGCAGCAGCATATCGGTAAACACAACAACATCTCTGACCGGCATCATGGGAAGAATTGTCGGAATATCCTCTATGTTGCTTTCTTTTTCTATGATTTCAATTAGATCATCAATATCTGCTTCAGCCATTTGTCTCCTTTTTATGGGGTCAGGCTTGCGTTGTTGTCGTTATTGAGCTCAATA
>NZ_JAUWQB010000087.1 GCF_030611305.1 Desulfobacula sp.
TTTAAGTCGGTCTCATGCATGTTTTTTAAAAACCGATTAAATCGGATGGGGAGAGTATGGCCTGAAAATAAATTCAAAATAATGCTTGATTTCCTCTTGGTACTCTATTTATGTAGCGAGTTTTTTTGGGAGAATTTTTGATCCTGATTTTAGCCAGTAAAGCTCACCCCCACCCATATATTATCTGTTTTATATTTATCAACTCCAGAAAAAAATTCAAAATAAAATCATCGAATCAATTGTTTATAAATAGTTGTGAGGTTACCTGTCGAGTGAATAACCAAGGTCCTGCCTCTGGTGGTTCAGCCGTTGCTTTCCACCCCATCGCATTAAAACCATGCAGTTCCCGGGGTGTCTGGACATTGTTTAACAACGCATATCTCACCAATGCACCACGTGCTTTCTTGGAGTGCACTGCGACGGTCTTAAAGGTGCCATTGACAAGTTTTTCTTTAAAAACAGGTGAGATAACCGGGCCTTTAAGTTTCCTAATATCTAAAGCCTTAATGTATTCCTGTGCAGCCAAATTAATAACCGGTTCATCGTCTTTTAAATTCTTATTCACTTGGGCAGTCAGAATCTCCTTCCAAAAATCCACGAGGTTTTTATTTTTGCCTATCGCCAATTTTTGACCCATCTCCAAACGATAAGCTTCAATAAGATCGAAGGGGCGTAATAAGCCATAAAGGCCAAATAAAATATGAACCCTTTTTTGTGCATCATTAAGATGGATTTCTTCAAGGCTACCGATGTCAAGGCTTTTGTAGAATAAGCCGGTAAAACTAAAGATAGCGGGCTTTTTAGAACGGCCAGCTCCTCCCCAGAGGACTGCATTGGATCTGGTTTGGTTTGCAAGTTTATCACTCAAAGGCATAAGTGCGATAAGTTGTGAACGGCTCATGTTAGATATCTTGCTGGCCAATAGACGAGCTTGCGCCAATAGGCGTGGCTCGGTCACTTTCAACCGGGGTACGGAAACATTTAAGTCCATAGTCTTGGTAGTATTTAAAAGAAAAATCATTCCATCTCCGGCAGATCTTAGAATTTAACCAGCATATCAGGCATCTTGAATGAAACTTTTATGTAAAAACGGATGGGTTCATAAAAACAGAAAGACCCTGAACGATATTTTGTTCAGGGTCTTTTATTTCAAGTCACCGAGATGACTTTTTTTAAAGCAAATAAAACGGTCAACTATTGCACAGTTACATTCGCTGCTGCAGGACCTTTCTGTCCTTGTTCAATATCAAATGAAACACTATCCCCTTCATTCAGGGATTTAAAACCTGTTGCATTGATAGCTGAGTGATGCACAAATACATCGTTTCCACCTTCTTGTTCAATAAATCCAAAACCTTTTGAGTCGTTAAACCATTTTACGATACCGTTAGCCATATTGGCAATCTCCTAAAATAAAAAATAAAAAAAATACAAGTTTCTAACTTTGGGGGTAATGCCACTTTTCTTGTTGGGGTAAATACGCCTTTGGAAGGAAACCTATGTGCTAACACAGTATAGCACAATTTATCTATAATATAAGAATGTTTATTTGAAGTCAAGAGTTATTTTTATATTTATACAGGAAAATAAGAAAATCATCCAGACGAGGGGGCAACTGCGACATTTTTTTAAGTATGTATTTTGTATCCTAAATATAATTATGGTTTCTGAAAACTAGGTACAGGGATTATTATTCTTGAGTGTCGGGTTTGCTTAATGTGATTATTTTTGCGTAATTCAGAACTTAATCTATTGAAGGAGAGGTCTCCTCATCTTTCTCGACAGATTTTTTTTTCTTTTCCAGTTTGCGTTGCTTTTTTTCTTCTTTTTTCTTTTTCTTTGCCAATTCTTTCTGACGCTTTTCATATGAATAATTTGGTTTAAACATGATCAAATCCTCTTTACTTAAAGTTTTGTATTAGACGCAAAAAAAGTTTGCGTTAACAAGCCTCTTTTTTTTAACAGGGGTACAGGATCTACGATATGCCGCGGGAACCATTTTTTCTGATCTTCAGCGCCCAGTGCCATTGAAAGCAACTCGGAAAAATGAAGAACCGGAATGGGATTTTCAAGGCTGCACCGGATTTCAAGATTCAGGTGACACATGGAACAGGCGGTCACCAGGCATTCTGCCCCGGCTTCCATTGCTTTTAAAACAATTTCATTCACAACCTTTTGGGCAATTTGTGGTTTTGCAACTGACAGGTATGTCCCGCAGCATCGTGCTCCATATCCAAAGGAGATGATGTCAGCTCCAAGCTTTGAAAGGGTTTGTTCCATGATCCCGAAATAGCTTTTTTCAAACCTTAAATCCGGGGGCATGGAAAGCATGCAGCCATAATAAGGGGCAACCTTCAATTTTTTTAATTTTTCTTTGGGATGGTCGATATAATCTTCCAGGTGAATCCGGTTAAAAATTTCAAAAAAAGGAATGATCTCAAGGTCTTCATCAAAAGGTAGTCCCCATAGATTTTCATATTCCTGCTTTAAGATCTTGTCTTTTTTAATTTTCAGGTACATGGATTTGATGCGGATCAGACAGCTTGGGCAGGCGATCAATAGCGGGATTCCCTTTGGAGCCAGGGAAATATTTCTCATGGGAAGTTTTTTTGCCACATTTTGGTCAACGCTGTGGGCAGATGATGATCCACAGCAATTCCAGTCTTCAAGCTCCTTAAGTTCGATATTCACGCTATCACAAAACTTCAATAAGGACATGGTATTCTCATGCCCGGATGCCTTGAGCGAACACCCCGGAAAGAAAGAAAACGTTAATCTGCCGGACTGCCGACTGTTTTCATTTGCCTTTGAAAATTTTTTCAATGGCTTTTTTATCCTGAACTTTTGACGGTGTTAAATCCAATTTTCTTTTTTTCAACATTTTAAGGCCCACCCCCATATCACTGAAAAAATCCATTTTCTTGAGCTTATACCGCATCATGATCTCAAGCTTATGGGTTCTGCCGTATTTTTTTACCGTGTTCAATACTTCGGTATGAAAATTTAACACATCAGGTTCTGCGATTTTGACCCCTTTTTCAAGGGCCTTATGACGAAGGCCATCCATAACGGCCGGTATATCAATTGCCATGGGGCAACAGCTGCTACAGGTATTGCATCCCACACACACCCAGATGGTGGAACATTTCAAGGCCTCTTCTTCCATTCCAAACTGAATAAGACGAATAACAGCATTGGGGGCATAATCCATGCCCTCTAAAAACGGGCAGCCGTTTGCACAGGTTTTACAATGCAGGCAGGCATTAAAATTAATCCCGGAACTTGCCTTGATTTCATCGGCAAGGGTTTGACGGCCTTCGTCCTGATTTATCATACCATTTTTCCATCTTTCCAAAAGGGCGACATATCTCTCAGCTTTTGAATCACAGGAACAAGGGTCGTAATGATGATATCCATTTCTTCTTTAGTATTATAATGGGATAAAGAGAATCGAATAGAACCGTGGGCCGACTTGAACGGTACTTCCATGGCCATGAGCACATGGGAAGGCTCCAGAGACCCCGATGTGCAGGCAGATCCTGAAGAAGCACAGATTCCCTCTCGGTCCAGCATAAGAAGTATGGATTCTCCTTCTACTGCGTCAAACCCTATAGATAAGGTGTTTGGAAGTCGCAGCGCAAGATCCCCGTTGACCGAAGACCCGGGTATCTTTTCAAGGAGCTGGCTTTGGAGATAGTCCCGGAGTTCCCTGACTTTGGTGTTCATAACGGTCAGATTCTCCCTGGCGAGCTCGCAGGCCTTTCCAAGCCCGATAATGGAGACGGTATTTTCCGTACCGCCGCGTCGTCCTTTCTCCTGGTGTCCCCCAATCAGGAAAGGCGAAAACTTGAATCCCTTTTTAACATAAAGAACGCCAACCCCTTTGGGAGCATGAATTTTGTGTCCGGAAAGAGACAACATGTCCACACCCGCCTTTTTGACATCAATGGCGATTTTACCGGCTGCCTGAACCGCATCGGTATGAAACAGGATACCCTTTTCATTGGCAATTTTCGCTATTTCTTCTATGGGGAACATGACACCTGTTTCATTATTTGCCCACATTAATGAAATGATGGCCGTATTATCAGACATGCTGTTGTACAACAAATCAAGATTGAGACATCCTTTTTTATCCACCGGAACAAATGTGACCTCATACCCTTTTGTCTCTCGAAGATGCTGATAAAGCTTATTAATGGCAGGATGTTCTACATTGGAAGTAATAATATGTTTTTTGTCAGGAAAGGCATTAAGGGCTGCATTAATGGCTGCATTATCACTCTCTGTTCCGCAGCTGGTAAAAATAATTTCATCGGGATCGGCATTGATTAAATCTGCCACACGCAGTCTTGCCTGTTTGATTTTTTTGTCTACCTGATCTCCAAAGGTATGCATGGAAGAGGGGTTGCCATATAGTTCCCCAAAATAGGGAAGCATTTCTTCTATAACCTCATCTGCAACTTTTGTTGTTGCATTGTTATCCGTATATATTATTTCCATTTTTTTAAAATTATCCTTTGGCAATAACCGATTCAATCACTTCTTCAATTCTGTCCAGGCACTGGCCGCATCCGCCTCCCGCCTTCAGGTAGTTTGTCACATCCTCGGTGGTTTCAAGACCGTTTGCTTTTACAGCGTCAATGATCTCAAGGTCCGTAACTTCAAAACATTCACAAACCAGCTCGCCCGGTTTTTCCAGGATCTGGACACCTCGAAAATTGGCAATGGCTTTTTTCAAAGCTGACTGCCCCATGACCGAACAATGCATTTTTGCTTTTGGCAGGCCCCCTAGATAATCTGAAATATCATCATTGGTTAGTTTCGCCGCATCATCCAGGGTCATCCCCTTAATGATCTCAGTCAAGGCTGACGAAGAGGCTACAGCACTTGCACACCCGAAGGTCATAAAAGTTGCATCAACAATTCTTTCGTTCTCATTGACTTTTAAATACAGCCTTAATGCATCCCCGCAATTTAAAGAGCCTGCCTCTCCAATCGCATTGGCTCCTTCCAGCTCACCCACATTCCGGGGCTTTAAAAAATGATCTTTAACTTTATCTGTATAATCCCACATAAAACGTCTCCTTAATCAAATCTCCACAGGATTGAACTTTTTATTCAAACAACCAAGCCTAACATACTACAGAGTGGTAGGATGTCAATGAAAGCTGTATCTTTTAATTGGCATTTTACCTGACAATAGCAGGCCATCAATCCAGATCCACAGGCACAGCATTTCCCAACCCGATCATCTGTGTACTGATGACCGTATCCCTTACAATGACCTCGACACCATTTTTTACAACATTCCTCAGTTTTTCGGCATAGACTTTATCAATCATAGCCGCCGGTTTAAAGGCTTTTGCATCCATGCGCTGAATCAGAAAAAAAATAACCCCCCTGTGACCGAGAGATACAAGGTGGTCCAGTTCGTCAAGATGCTTTTGCCCCCTTGTTGTCACTGCATCGGGAAACATGGCTATTCCCTCTTCTACAAGGGTACAGTTTTTTATCTCCACATAACACTTTTCTTTAACCTTATTTTCCAGGAGCAGATCAAGTCTTGTATGACTGCTTGTTTTCACTTCAGCTCTCACGTGTTCATAGCCGGACAACTCTTTTATCAAACCATTTTCAATGGATTGTTTCACCAGTTTATTGGGCACCAGGGTATTGATACCGATCAAAGTTTTCGGCATTTTAATCAGTTCCCAGGTATATTTGTACTTTCTTTTGGGATTATCGCTCTGAGACAGCCAGACCTGTGATCCGGGAACAGCACACCCTTTCATAGAACCGGAATTCGGGCAATGGGCCGTCACCTTTTCACCTGTTTCAAGCTCTATATCGGCAAGAAACCGTTTATACCGCTGAATCAATATTCCGCTGATTAATGGTGGTAATTGAAACCCTTTATATTTCACATCATTTTCCTTTTATTTTTTAACCATGGATAACATTCTTCAAATGATCCATGCTTAACCCCTTCCTGATACCAAACCGGGTCAGACAAAAATCATATTTCACTGGATCTTCCCTTAACACTTTTTTAAACCCCTGGGTAATTTCGAGCGCTGTTTTCATGTCCGAACTCTTTCTTCTGGTAAATCCAAGCATCGTCCCTATCTTATGCATATGTGTATCCAAAGGAATAATCAACTGAGACGAACTTACCTTTTTCCATCCCCCCGGATCTACCTGATCTTTTCGTACCATCCATCGTAAAAAAAGAAGGCTTCTTTTGCAGGCACTCTTTTTTTGCGGGTCTGCCAGAAGATGGCCGATCTCTTTATTCTTATTGACCTGCTCAGAAAGGAAGACAAGCCCTGGTAAAACTGTCTCATCTTCAGGTGTCATTCCTGCGTAGAAACAATTTTCAAGGGATCCAAACCGGTTTAAAACTTCCCTGATCCCCCATAAAAGATGGGTCAGGTGAACATCATCTGCAAACCTGTATCGAAACCCTTTAAAATCATTTGCCATATCTTTTTTTGTTCGACCCATGAGATAATCAAACGGGCTATGCCCAAATTTCTCGAGGATATAAGCAACCGTTTTCATGATTTGTTCAACCCGCCCATACGCAAAGCAGGCCGCAATAAAACCCACAATCTCCCGATTTTTCTTTTCAGGGTAGTCGTACAGGAACAAAAGCGGATCAGGGTCCACATATTCCCTTTTATTATACCTTGAATAGATATACTCCAGTTTGTCCTTTAAACCCGTTTCCATACAATCACACCTAAATTTATAACGGTCATACTGCTTTTTATTTTATGGTAAAATAGATAAGCAATTACAGGACCAGAAGGGATAACCACAATTAAATTTTTATAAATTTCAAAGAGTCTGTCGAGGATAGGTGTAAGAGATTGTTCAGCAACCCAGCCGATCCTATTTGATGTAATCAAATTTTTTCTTAGATTTGATTAATTTCCCATATTGTCGAATCCAGTCCAATTCCTCCGGAGTCAAAGCCCCCTGCTGTATCTCTCTAAAATTCATCACCAGCTGCTCCCTGTTTTTTGGACCGGTCAGAACCAGGTGAACGTGAGGATTTGACAAAACAAATCTATAGCAGAGTTCAGGTGTTAGAGGAGGTATCTTCGCCTCTTCTTTGCTACTCGGCCAGGGAGCCATTTCAATATCTTTCATAGGGTTAATTAACTGCTGCCAGGCCAACGCTGTATAACTTACAACAGAAGGAGTCCGTTTTTTTAAATGCGGGAAAATATCCTCTTCTGCTCCAGTGTGTTTGGCGTTATAGCGGATCATCAGCAGATCGAGCTCTGAGTCCAAGGCCAATTTCCCGGCCCGTTTCCTATCATGGATGCTGGCTCCAATCGCCTTAATCTTACCTTCCTGTTTAAGTTTCAACAATGAATCGACAACACCCTGGCTATAAGTTGATGTCCGCCCCAGCCACCCAAGTTTGAAAACATCTAAGTAATCGGTATTTAATTTGCGTAGCGCTTTTTCAATACTTTGGCGCACCTGCCAGCCAAAGAATCCCCAGCCAAGCAGGGATACCACATGCTTCTCTCTATCTTTTCTGATCACCTCCTTAATCCCTGCTGTAACCTTTTTAAAACTAGCACCCCATACCCAGTAATTAGCTCCCTGCTCCGCGGCCCATTCGACATCAGAAGAATCTATCCCGTAGTTGCCGGCAATACCCATCCTGAAGACCTGTTTCTCAATTACAGGTAAGACCCTAAATGAAAAATCACTATGAATACTATTGTGTTTTGATGTCATTGGAGTTCCCAACAAATATCCTGAATATTTTTATATCTCAATGTTTAGTATATGTCTTTATTCTTCCTGCCGAATAAGTAATTATACAATTGTCCGCATATCACTCAATTTCATAGGCAAGGCTGACCTGGACACGAATTCGACTTTCCCCCGACTCCATGGGCGGCGCCATTGCCTCGGTTTTTGCCTGTATACCGGCGGAACGAAACATAGTTGGCATAGGCGGCTTGTGAACCGGATAGGTGCTCAAGGAAACAATCCGTTTTAACTTTACACCGGCGGCTTTGGCCAGCGTTTCAGCCCGGATTACAGCCTGCCGGGTAGCACGGGCAAGGGCTTCATTTTCCAGAAGCGTTCTATCTTTAATATAAAATTTAATACTATGAATATTGTTGGCACCGTTTTCCAGTGCTTTTGCGATCACTATGGAAGTATGCATGGATAATTGATCCGGTGCAAACCCTTCAAGGATCACTGCAACACCATTGTGTACTTCATATCCCTTAATTTTAGGCGGTTTTGCTTTGTAATCCCTTTGAGGTATTACGCGGTAATCAGTGGTCTTGAGTGCAAGATGTTCAATGTTCAATGACTTGACTGCCAAAAGAACTTTACCTGTAATGTCCATGTTTGCAGCACTGACCATTTCCAGACTCCGTCCTTCGGTGACAACGCCAATGGAAATCCTGACAGAATCATTTTTACCAGTCACCTCGGCCGTACCGTCGGTAAGAATTAAATTGCGCTCTTCAGCCGGCACAGACTTGGCCGAAACAACAAGGGTGTTGAGGAAAACACCAGCCAGCAGCGTCATAATAAATATTTTTCTCATTCTTGCCTCCCAGAGTTGGGTACTTGATTTACAAATAGCGACCGATTTCCATTTAAAATATTCTCTCATGGTAATACTTTAAATGCCCCAAATCAAGATCCAGTCCCAAAGCGAACAGGGGCAGATGATTTATCTTGACTATATTAATTTTAACGGCCTAATATAAATCCTTTATTTTAATCAATAATATTAAGGAGTACTATCAATATGCTGCAGGAGAAAAAGATAGGATTTATTGGAAGCGGAAATATGGGTGAAGCGTTGATCAGTGGTTTAGTTCTTTCCAAGGCGACAAAACCCGAAAATATTATCTGTTCAGACATTTCAGAAGATCTTTTAGAAGAAATTCAAAACAAATACAAAGTCTCGACAACCACAGACAATATTGAAGTGGCAAAAAAATCTGAAATCATCGTCTATGCCACAAAACCCCAAATCTTAGGATCAGTCTTAAAAGAAACGGCAGAGGCCCTTGATCAATCAAAACTGATCATTTCAATCGCAGCGGGTGTTCCCCTGGCTGCTATCGCGTCAGGGCTTCGCAAGGAACTTCGACTGATCAGGGTTATGCCCAATATCTGCGCATTCGTAAAAGAGAGTGCCACAGCCATTGCAGCCGGTGAATACGCATCAAAAGATGATGTGGCGCTTGCAAGAGCTATTTTTGATTCTGTCGGAAAAACCGTTTTTATCCAGGAAAATATTCTCATGGATGCATTTACAGGATTAAGCGGTAGCGGGCCTGCCTATATCTTTATCATTGTTGAGGCCATGGCAGATGCCGGTGTTAAGATGGGGCTGTCGAGAAAAGATGCTCTGCTTTTATCCACACAGACGGTTCTCGGGGCGGCAAAGCTCCTGCTTGAATCAAAAGAACACCCCGGGCAACTCAAAGACAGGGTGGCATCCCCTGGCGGAACAGCCATTGCCGGTATCCACACCCTGGAACAGGGAGGACTTCGAACCACCATGATCAATGCCATAGAATCGGCCACGAAACGCTCAAAAGAGCTGGGGGAGATGATGGTAAAAGATTTTATAGAGAATAATAAAAAAGGCAGTTAAAAAACAATCGGGGCAGAAATCACAGCATGGAGTTGCATTTCTGCCCCGAACGTTTGGCTCTGGAACTTCAAGGCGGTGGTTAAGATTTAGGCTTAAACTTCAAGTTCCTTTTTGAGCCAATCTCTGACTTCTCCTTCAACGGCATAGACTCCCCTGTATTGACCGATTCCCTTCATAAATTCTGTTTCAAGATTTTGTGGAAGTCTGAAATTTCCCAGTTCCTCGGAATCAAACCCTTTTCTTCTGACCAGGGTTAAGATGGGTGACTTTTTCCAAGTATTTATGACGAAATACACGGTTTCGTTATTATTATCCCTTGAATTATAATAGGCCTGTGATCTTAACGGCCCCCATTCAAGGTGAAGTGCAATGGCTTCTTCAGGTGTCATTTCCCAGTCCACTGAATTGACCAAATTATAGTTCTCTTTTATATCACGAAGATTCATATGTTCCTCCAGCTATTTTTTGTATTGAATCAGTTTCTAATAATCAGAGCAAATTGCGTGCCTGTATTATCATTTTACCTAAAAGCGATTTTAATAACCCCCATGCCCTGACGGGCACAACAAATTATGAAAGAGTAATGAGATGTGAGGGAAGCACAACGGATGGTTTTTTCTCACTACTCAAAACTCATATCTCACTATTTTCATATAAAAGGAGGGCTAATGATTTAAAAAAAAGGAGGGGGAGAATAAAAAAACTTATGATACACTTTCAAGACACAACAAATGAGCCATAAATGTCTCATTTGTTGTACCTGATAGTTTTTACCAGTTTTCACAAAGCAATTCAAAAAACCCTGTTGGTTTCACACAGGCCGGGCACTTATTGGGTGCAGCTTTTCCCGTATGGATATATCCGCAGCTCAGGCAACGCCAGATTTTTTCTTCGTCTTTTTGAAAAACCCTGTCCTTTGCAATATTCCGGGCCAGCTCAAGATACAATTTTTCATGATGCTTTTCAGCTACAATAATATTATTAAATGTATCTTCCGCCCTCTCAAAGCCTTCATCTTTGGCAATTATTGCAAATTTTGCATACATATCCTCACTGACATATTTTTCCAAAGCTGCTGCCGAAAGAAGATTGGCACGGGTATCCTTAATCACACCAGTAGGAAAAACCCATTTTATTTCAAGCTCTCCCCCGTTAAAAAATTTAAAAAACCGCAACGCATGTTCAAATTCCTGGCCCGCGGTCTCATCAAATATTTTTGCGATCTGAATATACCCTTCTTCCCGGGCTTTGTTTGCAAAAAAATCATACCTGGTTCTGGCCTGGGTTTCGGCTGCAAAAGAGGTATGAAGATTAATGGCAGTCTGACTTTCCCTAAACTTAACCATATACACCTTCTTTTTTATTCTTCAATAATAATGGCATCTGCACCACATTCATCAGCTGCCCTGCGAACAATGTCTTTCAGATGTTCCGGAATCTCATCCATTTTAATGGTGGATTTTAATTGATCTTCATCATATTCAAAAATCTCAGGACAAAGATCATTGCAGTTCCTGTCACCCATGCACTGTTTTGTAATAGTTACTTTCATCTTAAATGCTCCTTTTTTTAAAAATGGTTTATTACACCTTCTTTATTTTCGCATCCATGTATGGTATTTTTTGATCCATGCAAGTAATTTTTCAGGTGCATGTTTTTTTTTCCACAACCCGGCTGCATACTTATTCGCCTCAGCCATTGTAGGGTAAATATGAATCGTCCCTAAAATCTTATTCAATCCTATTCCATGCTTCATTGCAAGGACAAACTCGGAAATCACATCAGCCGCATGATTTCCCACAATAGTGACACCCAATATCTTATCCTTTCCCGGTACGGTCAAAACCTTTACAAACCCATGATCTTCAGAGTCTGCAATGGCCCGGTCAAGGTCATCAATTCCATACTTGACCATTTCATAATCAAGGCGGGCAAGTTTGGCATCTGCCTCATTCAAACCAACCCTTGCTACTTCAGGATCAGTGTAAGTGGCCCATGGAATGGTGCTGTAATCCACACTGAATTTTTTAAATCTGCCAAACAGTGCGTTGACCGCAGAATACCAGGATTCGTGGGCGGCTGTATGGGTGAACTGATACCGGCCATGGACATCTCCACTGCAATAAATATTAGGAAAATTGGTCTGTAAAAATTCATTGGTTTCAATATGCTTATTCCCGGTAAGTTCAACACCCAGCTCTTCAAGGCCAAACCCTTTAACATTCGGGACTCTTCCAAGGGCGATTAAAATTTCATCAAATGTGATCCTGATTTGTTTTCCATCATGATCACAGATCAGTTGTTTTTCTTCCCCCAAGACTTCAATCTCTTTGGCTGAATGATTTAACAGGACATCAATGCCTTCTGTCTGAAACCTTTTTAAAATTATTTGGGCGGCATCAGAATCTTCTTTTTTCATTATCTGCGAGCCTCTCTGGACAAGGGTCACCTTTGCCCCCAGCCTTGAAAACCCCTGTGCCAGCTCACACCCGATGGGGCCTGCACCCAATACCACCAAATTTTTGGGTAATGTTCTGATATCCCAGATATTGTCCGAGGTAAGATAGTCTATCTTTTCCAGCCCCGGCAGGTCGGGAACCAACGGCTTTGCACCGGTGGCAACAATGATATTTTTTGTGGTTAAAATTCTATCATTTACCTTTACTTCAAAAGGAGACACAATTTTTGCCCTGCCCCGGATACAATCCACGCCTAATCCGGTATACCGTTCAACCGAATCATGGGGTTCCACTTTTTTAATAATGGATTGAACCCGCTCCATGACCGTTGCAAAATTAAAATCAACCGAAATGCTGTCAATCCCGAATTCTTTTGCTCTTCCGGCATGGGATAAAAGTTTGGCGCTTGCGATCAGCGCCTTGCTGGGTACGCACCCGGTATTGAGACAGTCTCCCCCCATCTTATGTTCTTCAATCAAAGCGACTTTTGCTTTGACAGCAGCTGCAATATAAGATGCTACAAGCCCGGCCGACCCTGCACCGATGACCACAAGGTTGTAATCATAGTTTTCTGGTTTTGAAAATTTTGAAAATACTTTCTGCTGTCTTACATCTGCCGCGAACCGTTTTGCGATAATCGGAAAAATACCCAATAAGGCAAAGGAGAGAATAATGTTCAACGATAAAATTCCGCCTGCTGATTCTATTTTTGCAAGCTGAGTTCCGGCATTAATAAATACGATGGTTCCAGGAAGCATTCCCACCTGGGAGACAATATAAAAAACAAAAGTACGAATAGTGGTCACCCCCATGACAAGGTTAATCACAAAAAATGGGAACACAGGCACAAGCCTTAAGGTAAACAGATAAAATCCACCCTCTTTTTCTATCCCTTTATTAATGGCAGAAAGTTTTGACGAAAATTTATGCTGGACCCAGTCTTTGAACATGTACCGGGAAACTAAAAAGGCTAAGGTTGCGCCTATGGTGCTTGCAAAGGATACAAGAAGGATTCCGTAAAAAAGGCCGAACAATGCACCGCCGGCCAGTGTCATGATAACCGCCCCAGGCAGGGACAACGCAGCCATGAGAATATAGACGGCCATATAAAGCACCATGGTCAGGGCTTTATGCTGCCCATAATATTCTTTAAAGGCATCCAGTTCATTTTTAAGGTTGGCCAGCGAAAAATACTGATTCAGATCAAACAAAAAAAACATCCAGATTAAACCTGCGATAGCCAGCAACAGAATAATTTTAAATCCCGAACTTTTCTTCATTCGTATTTTCCTTATACCCCTACCCTTTTTCAATGGCCTGAAATTTCTTCATAAATTTACGATCAATATAGTCTTTAATCATAAATGCAATTTTCCCGCCAAACACCAGCCATTTTTTCTTGAATACACCAAATCCTCCCCCCACATTAAAAATCAAAAGATATTCAGGGCCCGGATCAAATATTTCAAGGTCACCGCCTTCAAGGCTTGCCAAAAGGTTATGCAGCAAAACAGGATTTTCACGGACCGCATACACCCCGACCTTATCCAGAGGCTGGTCCTTAAAATAAATACAGTCTCCGCCGCCGAATATGTCTGGATATTTTTCAGACTGCAGGTATTTATTCACTAAAAGTCCTTTATCCGGACCGACCGGCAGACCGGATTCTTCAAAGATAGTGGAAGGCTTGACACCCAAGGCCATAAAAATAAAATCAGTGGGAAATGTTTCCCCGGATTCAAGATAGATTTCATCAGATTTAATCTCTTTTACATAACCTGTTTCAAGGATTTGAATACCCCTGTTCTGAAGGGATGCGAGAACCCTTGATCTGATGCTTTCGGGAAATCTTGCCATAAATTTTTTACCGGCAAAAATCTGAATGTCAGGCATATACTTGTTTGTTTTTTTTGCCAGCTGCCACACATTTCCTGCCACTTCGGCAGATGAAGGGCCGCCCCCAACGATACTGACAATAATCTTTTTTTGTAAAAACAATTTTTTTAGTTTCTCAGCTGCCTCCATCAGCTTTTCAATGGGCTTTACAGAATAAATATTGCCCTGATCCTCTGGAACTGCCTGCATGGGCACATAACTGCCCGCATTAAAGGAAACTACATCATAGGTAAATGTATGCCCTGTCTTAGTATAAATCTCTTTAATATCCGGATCAATCCGGATGACTTTATCCTTTACAAAGATCCAACCCTGTTTTTGAACCACATCTCTTGTGGCGAACCTGATATCATCAGAGTTGTATGTCCCGCCCAGCATCCCGGGCCCCATTCCGGAATAATAGTGGTAAAAAGAGGGACCAATTACGGTAACTTTGAACCTCTTTTCAACAAACTTGTCAATATTTTCAAGGGTCATCATATGGGCATGACCTCCCCCGACGAGTACAAGATGTTTTCTCATTTTACCCCCTCCTGATTAAAGACTGTCCATAAGTTTACCCAGGCTTGCAAGATGGGCCTTTTCTTCATTGCCAATCTTATTGATAATATCCTTTGATTGTAAATTCTCAATTTTTGAAGAGAGTCTTTGATAAAGATCCAGGGCCTGGGCTTCTATTGACATGGCAAGGGA
>NZ_JAUWQB010000073.1 GCF_030611305.1 Desulfobacula sp.
TAATATGAGATTTTAAAAGGCTAAAAACAAAATCAGGTGAAATAGCAAACGATATGAGCAAAAAAAAATTGAAAAATTGGGTGAAATTTAATAGGGATATTATATTTCTGCTATATTTTGAATGGTTTCAACACCCTTTAATAATAACCGAGGAAATATTATGAAAAAATTTAAGCTTACTGCGGTCATCATCATTCTGGGTCTGATCTTTAGTTCACATCTTTATGCAAAAACCGCCATTATTATAGCCAACTTTGGAACTACCGTACCCAAAGCTGTCCAATCCATAAATAATATCACATCCAGAGTAAAGGCGGCTTTTCCCGACACCGAAGTCAGAGTCGTGTTTACGTCCAATATTATCCGGTCGGTTTGGGAAAAAAGGAGCACAAATCCAAAAGAATGGTCAGACAGAGGAATTTCTGAAGAAATTCTCTTTACAAAGAATCTTCTTACCACTTTTGGCGAACTGAAAAGTCAAGGATTTAAGGATGTTATCGTTCAACCCACCCATTTGTTCCACATGGAACAATACCATGATTTGATGCAATATGTGAATGCCATCAGATCTATCAAGACCATCAGGAACAAATGGAAACCATTTAATAAAATAGCCCTTGGAAGACCGGCTCTTGGTACTATTGGAGATGTATATCCTTATCATGTTGACCTTAAACGAGCTGTAAAAACTTTTGCCGGCGATATTGCCCTTGCCAAACAAAAAGGATCTGCCCTTGTTTATATGGGTCATGGGAATGAATTGTGGTCTACGGGTATATATATTGAACTCCAAAACTTGATGAGAGAGACTTATCCTGAAGTTAAAACCTTTGTTGGGAGTGTTGAAGGATATCCCGGCATTGAAGATGTTAAGAAAAGCCTAAACCATTATACTCCTAAAATTGACAAAATCCTGTTAAAGCCATTGATGATTGTCGCCGGAGACCACGCTACCAATGACATGGCCAGTGATGAAGATGACTCCTGGAAAACCATATTAAGCAAGGCCGGATTTGATATTGAAATAATTCTCCAGGGTCTTGGATCTAATAATCAGTTCGCAGATCTTTTTATAGCCAATATAAAAGATGCTGCAAAAGCTTCAGGCATTGACCTGTAGATTATGGCAAAAATTTGAGCATACCGGTTGCCATATCAAAAGGGAGGACAGGATATCTGGTGGTCCTTTTCTCCCTTATTCTTGTTTTAATGATTTTCACCTCCCTTTCAATGGGATATATTCATATTCCATTGATGGATATCATCAACATTCTTATAGAAAAAATCTTTGGTAATTTTCATTTCATAGAAAACACCAACGAAATCTATTTGGCGGTAATATTAGATGTACGACTTCCAAGGATACTTACCTGTACTGCGGTTGGAGCTGCCCTTGCTGTATCAGGAGGCTTGTTTCAAGGGATATTATTAAACCCCCTTGCAGACCCTTATACCCTCGGCGTATCCGCAGGCGCTGCATTTGGAGCAAGCATTGCCATTTTATTGAACCTAAGCGCTGCTTTTGTTTCCGTTCCTGCATTTGCTTTTACCGGTGCCTGTGTCACCCTGTTTGTTGTCATCTTTCTATCCTATTCATCAAAAAATCCAATGTCGGGACTTTCATCCAATAACCTGATTTTATCTGGAATCATTATAGGTGCAATCCTTTCTGCGGGTATCAGCTTTTTAAAATTCATTGCCAATGAACAGGTGTCCGTCATCATTTTCTGGCTTATGGGAAGTTTTGCATCCAAAACATGGCCGGATTTTTTTGCGGTTATGATTTTTCTAGTGATAGGCCTTTTCATTTCAATATTTTTTGCACGTGATCTAAACCTGATCTCCCTTGGGGCCAAATCAGCGACAAGCCTTGGAGTTGATCTGAAAAAAGTAACCTTAATCCTGTTGGTGACAGGATCAATGCTTGCTGCAATCAGTGTATCTGTCTCGGGTATCATTGGATTTGTCGGCCTTCTGATACCCCATATGGTAAGATTTGTCACAGGACCTGATAATCGCAAGCTGATCCCTTTATCCATGCTGGCCGGGGCTTTTTTATTGTTAATGGCCGACACCATTACACGAGCTGTCCTTCCCCATGAAATACCTATTGGCGTCTTGACAGCCTTGACAGGCGGCCCTGTTTTTTGCTGGATCTTTAAAAAAAGCAGGCTTAAATAGGTGAATGATGAAGATAAATCTGCATAACATCTCTTTTGCCTATGACCATGATATCATTATCAAAAATACAAGCTGTTCCTTTGTATCAGGAAATTTTTATTCCATCCTAGGTCCCAATGGAAGCGGCAAAACCACTCTTTTGGATTTGATTTCAGGCTTTTTAAGACCCGGTGCCGGTGATATCGATATTGATGAAGCACCTATTTTATCTCTTTCAAAAAAGGAAATTTCAAAAAAAATTTCCCTAGTTTCTCAGGACTATACCATCAACTTCCCTTTTAGTGTAAAAGAGGTGGTAATGATGGGAAGACACCCATACATACCAAGGTTTTCACATCCTTCAACCCATGATTTGAATAGGGTTGATGCGACAATGGAAATATGTGGTATCAGCCATTTACATGACAGGAAAATTAATGAACTGTCCGGCGGGGAAAAACAACGATGCGTATTTGCCAGGGCCTTGTGCCAGGATACACCGATTCTCCTGCTGGATGAGGCCTTTTCCAATATGGACATAAGCCATACCCTGCAAATGCTACAATTGGTAAAAAAATCTGTTAAAGAAAAAAACAAGGTTGTGATCAGCGTATTCCATGACTTGAACCTCGCATCCAGTTGGTCCGACGCTTTACTGATGTTGAAGGAGGGTGAAATACAAGCATTTGGCAATACCCAGGATGTCCTTTCCCAGCAGACAATCAAAAATGTTTTTAATGTGGAATCAATTGTTGAGTTTAATAAACATGTAAAAGCAAAGCAGGTGTATTATCCGTCGGTTTAAAAGCATAACAGGGATCATCCTTTTTATTGTCTTTATTGTTTCGCTTAAGTGTTCTGCATTAACATTGACGGACAAAAAAAACCGGCAGATTATTTTCGAAAAACCCTTTACCAGGATTATTTCTCTCTACGGTGCCCATACGGAAAACCTTTATCATTTAGGTCTTGATGATCACATCTTGGGGGTTTCCGTCAATGACACCTTTCCTTCCCAGGTTGACAAAAAACCAAGGTTTTCTTATCACGATGATCCCGAGAAATTTTTAGCCTTTATGCCCGATCTTGTTCTGATCAGGCCGATGATTGACAATGGCTATCCAAATTTATTCCGTCGCCTTGAAAAATCCGGAATCATCGTTGTTTCCCTCCAGCCGTCGAGTATTCAAGAAATGTATGATTACTGGTTAAAATTAGGACTGTTGACGGGAAGAGGTCAGCAGGCAGAAAAAATGATCCGGGATTTTAAGAAAAAAATAGCTCGAATCAAAGTCAAAACTCACGGGATTCAACCCAAAAAAAGAGTCTATTTTCAGGCGATTCACACGAGGATGAAAACATTCACAAAGGGCGCCATGCCCATCTTTGCCCTTGAAACCGCCGGCGGTATCAATGTAGCTTCGGATGCAAAGGCATCAAGAAATACAAATATTGCCATCTATGGTAAGGAGCAAATCCTTGCAAAAGCCTCACAAATAGATGTATTCCTTGCCCAAAAAGGTGTAATGAACGCTGTGACTATTGAACAGATAAAAAAAGAACCCGGATTTAGTGTAATTAAAGCTATAAAGAATAACAACATATATTTAATTGATGAAAATATCGTTTCCCGGCCTGTACCCAGGCTTTATAAAGGAATTGTATCAATTGGAATGCTCCTTTATCCGGATATTTTCACTCAAGAGAAATTTAAAGAGGATATATAATGGAAAACATTGGAAAACTATTCGGTGTAGGTGTTGGCCCTGGAGACCCTGAACTGATAACGGTAAAGGCTGTCAGGGTTATCAAAGAGGCCGATATTATTTTTACTGCTGCATCGACAAAAAACACATACAGTCTGGCTGTTGAGATTGCATCTCCCTATATATCACCTTCTGCCCGAATTGAAAAACTGTCTTTCCCCATGACCAAGGATAGCAAAGAAGTTGAAACAGCCTGGATTCATAATGCAAAACAGATAGCTCTCAGCTTGAAACAGGGGAAAAATGCGGTCTTTTTAACGCTTGGAGATCCTACAACCTATTCCACCTTTGGTTATATTTTAAAGAAAATGGACTGCATCATGCCGGAAGCGGATATTGAGACCATCCCGGGTATTACCTCTTTTCATGCTGCGTCAGCACGGCTGAACAGGACCCTTGTGGAAGGGGAAGAGTCTTTGCTTGTGACCTCTGGAGCCTTTGGCGGCGATCGGATAAGAAATATCAACGGCGTTGAAAATGTTGCCATAGTCAAAGCGTATAAAAATATTAAAGATATTAATAAGGCGCTGAAAGAAACAGGTCTTGGCAACAGATGTGTGGCTGTATCAAAGTGTGGGCGTAAAAACGAACAGATCATAGAAGACCTTGATAAACTAGAAAAAAGAGCACCTGATTACTGGACATTGATATTGGCTTCTAAATGAAACGCAAACAAATAAAATATAAAAATCTTGGGTTTTCCGTACTCTTTACACTGGCTTGTTTGCTTTTCAGTTTAATCTATTTTGAAACCATCACCCTTGCTGTCTGCATACAAAAGCTTGGGATACCCTTATTAAGGCTTCTCTTGTTCATTTCCATCGGACTTTTGGCCGGGCAACTGATTGAAAATTTTGGCTGGACCCGGCAGGTTGCCGTTCTTGCCAGGCCTTTCTTTCGGTTCTCTAATCTTGGAAACCAGTGCAGTGCCGCCTTTACAACAGCTTTTATCTCCGGTGCAGCTGCCAATGCCATGCTGTTGGACTTTTACGAAGACCGTAAGATCAGTAAGATGCAATTGTTTTTATCAAATTATGTAAACCAGTTCCCGGCCTTTTTCCTGCACCTGCCGACAACGGTGTTTATCGTTTTGCCCTTAACCGGCACTGCAGGCATCCTCTATTTTGTTATCACTTTTCTGGCAACTCTTTTCAGGACCATTTGCTTTCTTATGTTCGGCCGATTATACCTGAAAAAACATCCTAATGTCGACAGAGAAGACGTCCATACTGTGCCTCTTGGAAAAGAAAACAAAAAAGACCTTACAGCCATATTGAACAAAATAAAATCAAAACTGCCCGGGCGGTTAACAAACATTATTATCTGGGTCTTACCAATATATACCCTTGTTTTTATACTTAATCTAATCGGATTCTTTAATTATTTGAATATGGCTCTATCCGATTTTGTAACTCTCACCATCATGCCGGTCGAATCCCTATCTGTTGTTATTTTAAGCTTTGCGGCTGAGTTTACATCAGGATTTGCAGCTGCCGGAGCATTAATGGATGCGGGTGTGATCAATGTCAAGCAGACAGTCATTGCCCTGTTGCTCGGAAATATTCTTGCATTTCCCATCAGAGCGCTTCGTCATCAACTGCCGAGGTATATGGGAATTTTTTCTCCCAAAATGGGGCTGCAACTGTTATTATCGGGTCAGGTATTCAGAGTATTGAGTATCCTATTAATGGGAACCCTTTACTATATGGTGGCATAATATGAATTCAATAGACGTTATCGGTATCGGTCAAGGTAAAGAAGACCTTACTCAAAAACATCTGGGGTTAATCAAAGACTGCGATGTGCTGGTTGGCGGAGAGCGACATCTTGAGATGTTTAACTACCCCAAAAAAGAAATGATTCCCATCAAGGGCCATATCAACAGTATTGTTGAAGCCATTAAAGAAAAAATGAGCCGCTACAAAATTGTTGTTCTGGCTTCCGGGGATCCCTTGTTTTACGGCATCGGTTCCACATTGGCTCAGTACTTTGACAAAAAACAGTTGAACATTTATTCAAATATCTCTTCTGTCTCTGCTGCTTTTGCAGCAATAAAAGAGCCCTGGCACGATGCGAAAATCATCAGCCTTCACGGGAAACAAAAAAAATCCTTCTCATTTTCAAGACTTGTGGATGAAAATAAAATAGCATTTTTGACAGACCCGGAAATGGACCCGCACTTTATCGCAGCAGAATTAATAAAAGAAAGCCTGTATGATTTCAAATTTTGTGTTTTAGAAAAACTTGGGGACAGGGATAGGGAAAAGATAACATGGTTTGAAAACCTTGATTTGATAGCCAAACAAACCTTTTCCCAGCCCAATATTGTCATCCTCCAAAAAAAACTGAAGAAAAAAAGCAGTTTTCCACATGAAACATATATCGGCATGGAGGATTCCTTATTTAAGCATTCAAAAGGGCTGATAACAAAATCCGAGATCCGAAGCATTACCCTGTCTAAATTAAAATTGATCGAAAAAGATCATGTATTCTGGGATATTGGGTCCGGCTCGGGTTCCATTGGTATCGAAGCTTCACTTCAGATTCCTCTGGGTCACGTATATGCCATAGAAAAGCATCCGGGAAGAATTTCAGATATCGTTCACAATATTAAAAATTTTAACTGCTCCAATATGAAGGTATTAAATGCAGCCTTTCCCGAAGGGATCGAAGAGTTGAAGACACCGGACCGGATTTTTATCGGCGGGGGAGGGGAAAACCTTGGGCAAATTATAAAAGTATCCTGCGACAAGCTTGCTCCCTTTGGAATTATTGTGATTAATACTGTATTGCTGCAAAATCTTGAAACCGCTTTAAGGCTCTTAAAAGAATATAAATTTGATCCTCACATTGTACAGATTCAGGTATCCAGATCAAAAGGCATGCCGTTTGGGGATCGGCTTGAAGCATTAAACCCGGTTTGGATCATTTCAGGATTAAAACCTAAAATAGGGCAAGAATATGAAAAAAAATAAAGTTATTTTTGCAGGTGCCGGGCCTGGCGATCCTGATCTCATCACTATCAAATCCATGAATGCGCTGAAAGCGGCGGATCTTATCATTTATGCGGGATCTTTGGTGCCTAAAGCTGTGCTGCGATGGAAAGGCAAGGATACTGAGACAAAATCAAGCGCCAATATGGACCTTCCTCAGATTATTGATACCATAAAAGCGTATCATGCCAAAGGGAAAAAAATTGTTCGTCTCCATACAGGCGACCCCTCCTTATATGGTGCTATTTTTGAACAAATGAGGGATCTTGAAAAATTGAATATTCCATATGAGGTTATTCCCGGTGTTACGGCAGCATTTGCAGCATCTTCGAAAATGAACATGGAATATACACTTCCTGAAGTAACCCAGACCTTGATTCTGACAAGGATATCCGGAAGAACACCGGTCCCTGAATCGGAAGCCCTTGAAAAACTGGCATCTCATAAGGCTTCCATGGCCATATATCTGAGCATCAGCCATGCTCAGAAAGTTCAAAAAATTCTGGAAAGACATTACGGCAAAGAATCGCTTTGTGCTGTCGCTTATAAAGTGAGCCATCCAGAAGAAAAAATAATTTATACTAAAATAAAACTGCTTGTAAAAACCTGTGAAGACAATCAGATCACAAGGCATGCCTTGATCATTGTCGGGAAATCAGTTGAAGCAAGCATTAAGAAAAATGATATCTTAAAATCAAAATTATATGATTCAACATTCTCACATGGATATAGAACCGCAGAAAAATAAAACAGAACCCATTGCCATCTGGAGCATTACACCCAATGGCAAGGTGCTTGCCCAAAATATCCAGAACGTGTTAAAGGGTTCAGTCCTTTTTGCTTCTGTCAAAATTTGGGGCGGCAATCAACTTGATAAGGATACATTCACGTTTGAAAAACTATCTAAAGAGATCCATCAACAATTTAATAAATTTCGGGGACATGTTTTTATATTTTCAACCGGCATTGCGGTTCGAATCATTGCCCCCTTACTGGAATCAAAAACTATTGACCCCGCCGTTGTAGTGGTAGATGACAATGGAAATTATGCCATCAGTCTCATATCAGGACATCTGGGGGGAGCCAATGCTCTAACAAAAAAAATTGCTGCCATCATTAATGCAACACCTGTTATTACCACAGCAACAGACACCAACCTGCTTCCATCCATTGATCTGATTGCAAAGGACGGGCACCTTTATATCGAGACCCCGCAAAACATCAAAGTAATTAACATGGCTTTTCTTACGGGGAAGCCTGTAAATTTATATGATCCTTTCGGATTCATTAAAAAAAAATTGACGAAAACATTTTGGACGAATAAAAACCAAAAGGATGGTGCAACAGGAAAAATATTCTGTTCATGCGAGGCCAAAGACGTTTCACGTGAAACTCTAATTTTAAGACCTCCTGTTTTAAGTGTCGGCATTGGATGCAATAGGGGAACAAGCTGTGAAAAACTAAAACAATTTTTATTTATGGTTTTTAAAAAAGAAGGGTTGTCCGTTAACAGCATTTGCCGATTTGCAACAATAAACATCAAAAAAGATGAAACCGGTTTATTGGCTCTTTCAAAAGCAATGAAAATTCAAATAGATTTTTACGACAAAAAAAAATTGAACTCGGTTAAGACAATTATGACGCCATCAAAGATGGCAGAGAAACATTTAGGAGTTAAGAGTGTATGCGAAGCAGCAGCGATTCTGTCAGCCGGCAGCGGGAAACTGATTGTTCCAAAAAAGAAAAACAAGGATGTCACCATAGCTGTGGCAATAAAAACATGACACTTTATGTTATCGGTACAGGTCCCGGAGACATTGCCTATATGTCTGGGAGGGCGGTTGAGATTATAAAACAGGTCGATTGCGTAGCAGGATACACGACCTATATTGAGTTAATTGCTGATCTCCTCAAAGACAAACAAATTATTTCAACCGGTATGATGAAAGAGGTGGAGAGAGTTGAAAAAGCAATCGAACAGGCATTGACCGGAAAATCATGCGCCCTTGTTTCAGGCGGAGATCCAGGTATTTATGCCATGGCAGGTCTTGTTTTTGAAATCTGTAAACAGCGTAATATAAAACTTGTAAGAACCCGAAACAAAGAAAATCATCCTGATAGCGACAGCGGTCTGTTCCTTGAAATTGTTCCGGGGATTCCGGCTCTGGCAGCTGGCGCAGCATTGGTCGGAGCACCGTTGACCCATGATTTTGCAGCCATCTCCCTAAGCGACCTTCTGACTCCCTGGGAAAAAATTGAAAATCGGTTGACTTGCGCAGCCATGGCAGACTTTGTCATAGTGTTGTATAATCCTAAAAGCAAAAAAAGGGATTGGCAGTTAAAAAGGGCTCAAGAACTTATGCTGGAACACAGGGATGCGGCAACTCCCGTTGGAATTGTCACAGGGGCCATGAGGGAGAATCAACGCATTTCTTTTACAAGCCTGGATCAACTAGATAAGGCTGATGTCGGAATGCAGACGATTCTGTTTATCGGCTCCAGTGCTTCGCTAAGATATCTCGATTTTCTGTTTACACCCAGAGGCTATTCAAAAAAATATGAAATTTGAAGATAGACAAAATATTAGGGAGCCATATATGAAAGGGTATGTTCAAATATACACAGGCAATGGCAAGGGGAAAACAACAGCAAGCCTTGGGCTTGCCCTCAGGGCTGCTGGTGCAGGCCTTAAGGTCTATATTATTCAGTTTTTAAAAAAGGGGAATTACTCTGAAATCAAAGCCTTATCCCGGTTTGACAATATCATAGTTGAACAATACGGCCTTGGGAAATTTGTTAAAGGAAAACCATCTGATGAAGATATTGCTGCTGGCGCTGCAGGGTATCTCAAGTTATGTGAACTTTTAAAAGAAAACAAACATGATGTGATCATTGCCGAAGAAGCTAATGTCGCTGTCATGTGCAATCTCATTTCCGAAGAAGAACTCCTGGCATTGATAGATATGAAGCCCGAAAATGTTGAACTGGTGATCACGGGACGGGGAGCAACTGACAAAGTGATTGAAAAAGCGGATCTTGTTACGGAAATGAAAGAAATCAAACATTATTATAAAAAAGGCGTGGCCGCCAGGGTTGGAATCGAAAAATGATGAAAAAAAATATTGCCATTCTTGGAACCGGCTCTGATGTTGGAAAAAGTATTATTGCCGCCGCTCTTTGCAGATCCCTTGCAGACAGGGGTGTTAAGGTTGCGCCCTTCAAAGCTCAAAATATGTCCAATAACTCGGGCATTACCCCGGAAGGCCTTGAAATGGGACGGGCCCAGATTGTTCAGGCAGAGGCCGCAAAAATTCCTCCCCACGTCAATATGAATCCCATTCTTTTAAAACCGACGGGAGAGAAGCAATCCCAGGTCATCCTCAACGGAAAGGTCTATGGTAATCATACTGCCATGGATTACCACAGGAACAAAGGATTTTATTTTAAAAAGGCCTGCGAAGCCTTTGACCGCCTTGAACAGATCCATGATCGGATCATCCTGGAGGGCGCCGGGTCGTGTGCCGAAGTCAACCTGATGCCCAGTGACATAGTGAATTTTGCCATGGCAGAATATGCCGATGCAGATGTTATCCTTGCTGCGGATATCCACAGGGGAGGTGTGTTTGCACAAATTATCGGAACCCTTGAGTGTCTCCCGAAAATGTATCGGGATATGGTTAAAGGATTCATTATTAACCGATTCAGAGGGGATATTGACTTGTTTAAGGATGGGGTTACCTGGATTGAAAAGGAGACCGGCAAAAAGGTGTTGGGTGTTCTGCCCTGGTATACACATTTCAAAATTGATGCTGAAGATTCTGTTGAGATTGAAGAATGCAATAATTTCAAAGACTTCAAGCCCGATATGCCGGCAATTGGGATTATCCGGCTGCCACATATTGCAAATTTTACAGATTTTCATGCCCTGTCAAAAATAAAGGGAATTCAAACCATTTTTATTGACAGGCCAAATCATCTGTCCAGATTTAAGGCGGTAATTATACCGGGCTCAAAAAATACCCGGGCAGATCTTGAGTGGTTAATAAACAAATTCAAAGGACCCCTTGAAGAATATTATCACTCAAAGGGATATATTTTCGGTATTTGCGGTGGATATCAAATGCTGGGCGAATTTGTCGATGACCCCGACGGGCTTGAAGGTACACCGGGAAGAACGAAAGCTCTCAATCTTTTGCCAGTTCAAACCGTATTAAAGGCGCCAAAAACAACAACTTTAAGCGATTTTCATTGGGAAGACGCCAAAGGCAAAGGGTATGAGATTCACATGGGTTATACATCCTTAAGTGCGGGTGCCTCCCTGCTTGAAATCAGTTCCAGAAATTGCACGCCCTGTACTGACACAGATGGCTGCATGTCGGAGGATGGCAGGCTTGCCGGAACATACATGCATGGTTTTTTTGATTCATCGCAAATTTTGTTAAAATGGTTAAAAACAATAGAATTGGGCGGCAATTATCCATGTGATGACATGCGCTCCTTAAAAGAGAGGGACTATCTCCTTTTAAAAGAGCATTTTGAAGCCCATATTGATATGAGTCATATATTTTAAATTAATGTTTAAATGGTATTGAAAAAATTATTTTATGAATCGCACCGGAGGATGTTAATTCGCTTTGAAAAAATTTAATCTCGGAAACAAAAAAATCCTCGGAATGAAAATTTTTAAACTCCTGTATCAGCTTGATCATTGTTTTTGGAAAAATTGATTTTTTAATTCTTGCCACTGTCAAGTGGGGCAAAAAACTTTTATTTTCCTTTTTTATTCCCATATCCTCAAAAAGGGTAACCTCCAACCGATTGGCAAGTTTTTCTAAAACATTTGTCTGCCCCTTTGTCCCGGACCAGATGACTCTGGCTTTTTTTACCGACGGGAACACCCCTATCCCCGAGACGTACAAGGAATGTATTGATACACCTGTTACCGCCTTGGTCATGCATGTCTTAACGGCATCAATCTTACTGATATTTATATTCCCAAAAAACTTCAAAGTTAAATGCATGGCTTCGGGCTTTGGCCAGGAGGCCTTAATGCCTGATTTTCGTAATTGCTCCTGAAGGCCATGTAATTCTTTTTTTATCTCTTTTGGAAGAGATATGGCAATAAATGCACGGATATGGCTGTTGTCATCATTCACTATACTTTTTTATTTTTGAACCCAAGCAGAACTCTGTAAGGTCCCGGGGTTCCAGGTGGTATTAAGGCCACACGGTCACTATCCTGAATAATCGTATCAAAAGAGGCGACCTTTCCATTAATAAACACGACCTCAACATCTTCAGATTCTAATTGAACCTGCCTGATTAAATCCTTTGCATGGGTTCCCTGTTTCAGCTTCATGGTCACATTAGAATATTCAATGTGTTTTTCCTTAAGCTTTTTCTGTAAAAACGAAAATGCATTAAATGTGATGATTGGCATATACTGCCCCTTTCGTTATTATTTACGGCAAACCATTATAACGTATAATATAAGGGATCTTACAAATTCACAATGATTTTTAAACGGCCTGCTGGCAAAGTCATTGAAAAAATTAAGCCATGCAGATATACTTCTTTTCATGCGACTTCGAATCATTATATTGATATTGGCTCTGTTTGCATTTTTATCGGTTTCAGCCGGCGGGCTCTTATATTATCACTCTTTTAAAAAAGCTGCCTTTCAAAAAACGGAAGCCGATGCTTATTCCAAGATGAAACTTTTGACAGATCATCTGTCCTCTTATCTTTCCGAACATATCAAACCGGTTAAAACTCTTTCGGGCATAAAAGAATTAAAAACAGCCCTTAAAGACACCAATCTGGAATCGATTTACCAAGCCAACCAAATCCTTGATAATTTTACAAAATCCCTTGATCTTGAAGTCAGCTATCTCATGGATAAAAATGGAATTACGTTATGTTCAAGCAATCGAAATGCCAAAGACAGTTTTGTGGGAAAAAATTTTTCTTTCAGACCCTACTATAAAAAGGCCATCAATGGCAACCCTGCAACCTATCTTGCTCTTGGCACCACTTCCAGGAAAAGGGGCGTTTATTACTCTCACCCGGTTTATGATGAAAGCCATGGATCTATCCTTGGGGTTGCCATTATCAAGGCTTCGGTGGAATTTGTTGAAACAAAGCTGTTTCCAAAATCTGATAACACACTCCTTTTTGTTGATCCTAATGGTGTTATTTTCATCTCCAACAAGGACTCCTTTAAGTTTAAACTTTTATGGGAAATTACTGAAAAAAAAATTGATGCGATAGAAAATTCAAGACAATTTGGCAATGGCCCCTGGGTCTGGACCGGTTTTTCAAAAAACCAAACCGATTATGTAACAGACAAAAACAATACACAATACCTGTTTACCAGCCTTAATGTTAAAAATTATCCCGGCTGGAAAATTGTTAATTTAAGAAATTATAAAGGAATTGAAAAGCAGGTATCCGAGCCCTTTGTCAGGGTTATCGGGCCGATTGTCTCTTTTATATTAATCCTGACCGGTATTCTGGTCCTGATTCTTTACCAGTTGGGAATCCAGGAAATTACAAAACGCAAAAAAGTAGAAGAAGAACTTCGGCTCAGTGAAGAGCGGTACCGGCATATCTACCATAAAACCCCGGTCATGCTTCATTCAATTGACACAAAAGGAAAAATTATCCGGGTATCTGATCATTGGGTGGAGGTAATGGGATATAAAAGGGAAGATGTCATTGGCAAAAAACTTATCAGTTTTTTTACCCCTGAATCACAAAAGTATGCAATCGATGTGATCTTTCCCAAATTCTTCAGTACCGGATTCTGCAAGGATATTCCCTATACCTATGCCAAAAAAAACGGAGAAAAAATGGATATTATGCTATCCGCCTATGGGGTCAGGGATGAAAAAAATGATATTCTCCGATCCCTGGCCGTAAGCGTGGATGTAACGGAAAAAAATAGGACTCAAAAAGATCTCCAACTTGCCAAGGAAAAGCTGTCGCAATATTCCCTTGATCTGGAACAACAGGTGAAAAAGAGAACAGCCCAGCTTGAGAAAAGCCAGGATAGTCTGAAAAATCTGTCCAAAAATATTATTACCTCCCAGGAAAGGGAAAAAGCACTGGTTGCAGGGGAACTTCACGATCATCTGGGGCAGGTGTTAACCGCCCTTCGCATTGATGCGGTATGGGTTGAAAAATATTTAACTGATATTGATAAAAGTGCGGGAAACAGGGCAGAGAAAATGTGTTCCTTAATCGATGATACCATTAATGATGTAAGAGATATGGCCTATCGCTTAAGACCAAGAGTGCTGGATGACCTGGGACTTGTCGATGCACTGGAGTCATTGCTCTCAGATTTTGAAAAGCGCTCTAATGTTTCCTGTGTATTCAAGAATGATAAAATTCCCAAAATCAATGACACCCTTGCAACAGCATTATACAGAATTGGCCAGGAAGCTGTGACCAACTCCCTTAAGCACTCAAATGCCACCACCATTACGCTTGAACTTAAAAACGATGAAGAGGGAATCATTCTGGTCATTCAGGATAACGGGTGTGGCTTTGATGCTGGTAATGGCAATAAAGTTAATGGATTCGGACTTGAGGGGATGAGAGAACGGGCCAATCTTGTCGGCGGAAAACTTGACATATCTTCCCGATTGTCCGAAGGTACAAGTATTTGCTGTAAAGTAAAAGTGAAAGGATAATCCATGATTAAAGTACTTCTTGCAGATGACCACACTATTGTCAGGGAAGGCTTAAGAAAAGTTCTGGAAGACAGCAATGAAATTGAAGTAATTGCCGAAGCAGCAGACGGGGAAACCGCTTTGGATGAGGCTATGAATAAAAAACCCGATGTGGCTGTGATTGATATTTCCATGCCGGGTATAGATGGACTTGAGGTGGTGACCAGACTAACCCGTTATGGTTCGGATGTGCCTGTCCTTATTTTGACCATGCATGATGAAGAGCAATATGTTATCAGGGCAATAGAAGCAGGTGCTCTGGGGTATGTCACAAAACAGTCTGCTCCTGAACAGCTAGTGGCGGCCGTAAAAAAAATCCATTCCGGAGGAAGATACTTAACGGAAAAGGCAAGTGAAGCTCTGGCCCTTAGAGTGATCCGTGGAAATAAAAGTGGAAGCCTTACAGAATCTCTGTCCATGAGAGAGCTTCAAGTATTACGAAAACTTGCCATGGGTTCGACAAACAGAGAAATCGCTACATCCTATAACATCAGTATAAAAACGGTTGACACTTATCGATCACGGATATTAAAAAAACTGAATTTAAGAAACAATGCCGAATTGTCCAGATATGCCATTCAAAACAAACTGGTGGAATTGTAGATTAACGCTTCACTGATTCAGCCGGTCAAAATTAGAAAATATTTTATTTAAAGTGGTTTTGCATCGAGCCATTTCTTCCAGAGGAATTCCCTGTTCCGCCTCCTCTAACAATTCTTCAACAACAGCAATCAACTCTGGTTTAAAGTCTTTGGCTTTATTGGTCAGATAGACAAGTTTGCTTCGCTTATCATTCCTGTCCGGTATTCTTAACACAATATTCTTTTTTTCCAGAACATTTAAAAGCCTTGTAATGGCAGCCTTGTCTTTTACCGCTATATTGGAAAGCTCTTGCTGGGTCTGCCCGTCTTTTCGATACAAATGAACAAGGATGCTCCACTGTTCATAGCTCACGTCAAACTCGGCATCTGAAAATTTTTTGGTTAGCCTTTTAATAATTGATCTGGATGTTCGGCCCACTAAATATGCAATAGACGAATCAATGACTTTCTCAAATGTTTCCATATGGATATTTCTTATCTCACAATCGTTGATGATGCAACTAATTTTTTCCAATAATATGAAAATAGAAATGTCGCCCCCCCCTGATAAGGATAGAATATCAAGGGCGATTTAATTTCTTTACGGCTAAAATAGGCTAAAAAAAATTTATTCCGGGGTTTTCTTAAAAAAACCTTTTATAGTACCAATCCAGATACCGCTGAGTAACCATGAATAGGCCCAGGTTCCGAACAAGATTAACACAAAGGCTTTAATAATATCCGTTGAACTGCCATCAAGGGAAAACCCTGGTACATATCCGAAAAGAATGGGGCCCAGGTATAAAAATTTTGCAAACTTAAACGATGTAAAGGCTGTTTTCCACATGTTGGCTTTTGCAATGGTTGCACCGGCAAATGCAGCAATGCAGACCGGCGGTGTTATATTGGAATCCTGTGACAGCCAGTAAACAATCATATGGGCGGCAAGCTGATTTACTCCCAGATGGGTGAGAGCTGGAACAGCAACGACGGCTGTGATGAGATAAGCTGCAGTTACCGGCACTCCCATCCCCAGTACAAGGGATGCAAGGGCAATCAGAAAAATGGTCAGCAATAAAGAACCACCGGCCAGCTCTATCATAATATCGGCAAAGGTAAGCACCAGGCCCGAGAAAGTCAAAACTCCGATGATAATACCGATAATACCCACGGTAGCACCAATCTTGAGGCTGTTTACAGTCCCTTCTCTTGAAGCTAGAACAAATCTTTTGGGACCGATCCTTGTCTCTTTTCTGGCATAACTGATGACAATACATGAGACAAGCCCCAGAATGGCTGAATATCCGGGAGAAAATCCATAGAGCATAAAAATGGTGATAACAATCAAAGGAATCATATAAAACCATTCTTTCTTAAAAATTTCCATGGCCGAAACTTCTGATTTTTCACCCACAATATTATGTATCTTGGCATGATAATGGACCATACAGAAAACACTGAAAAAATACATCAAGGCAGGAAATATTGCCACAAGCATGATTTTAGAATAGGGTAGACCTGTGAGCTCTGCCATGATAAATCCACCGGCCCCCATAATCGGGGGCATGAACATTCCGCCTATGGAAGCCGCAGGTTCTATTCCTCCGGCGATATGGGGTTTAAATCCTGCTTTTTTCATCATGGGAATGGTAAACATGCCTGTGGAAACAACGTTTGCAATGGCTGATCCTGAAATAGAACCAAAAAGTCCTGATGCAATAACCGAAACCTTGGCAGGCCCGCCGATTGTATGACCCACTGCAGCAAGGGGCCAGTCAATAAAAAATTTCTGGGCACCACATTTTTCTAAAAATGCTCCAAAAAGAACAAATAATATTACATAGGTTGCAAGTACATTTGCCATGATCCCGAAAACACCATCGCTTTTATAAAAAATACTCACACATAATT
>NZ_JAUWQB010000074.1 GCF_030611305.1 Desulfobacula sp.
TAAAAATCGACTCATTCGTTACTCCTTGATCATTAAGTTGTGGGGACAACTCGATCATAGAGTAACATGAGTCGTACAGATGGCAAAGCCTCTGCACTCTGACCTGGCCCTGAGGGCCAGGGTTTTCACATTAGACTAAATGCATCACCAACTGTCTGAAGCTCTTTTGTTACCATCATCTTTGATGTCCCGTGAGCCAAGCATTTACCATCTTTGTCATTAACCGTTGCTTCTGCCAGGCACATTGATTTGCCGATCTTGATACTTCGTCCCTTGTTATAATTGAAGCCATAATTCCTCATTTTCAGTTCAATTTTTTTTCAATACCTTTTGTTCAAATCATACTCATAACCGGGTTTTGGAAAGAACTCATAGCTTTTATGTTTTACGGTTACTACAGGGATAGGTGAATATCTTACAACTTTCTCTGCTACACTGCCCATTAAAAAATGCTTCAAACCAATTCGTCCGTGTGTTCCCATTACAATAACATCATTTTTTTTGGATTTAGCATAACGCATGATCTCAGTAAATGGATCACCGAATCCAAGTTCTAAGTCAGTTTCTATTTCATTCCCACCTATAGCTTCCCAAAATTTTTCAAGTTGGTTTTTTGCCCACAAAAAATCATCCTTAAAGCTGGAGACACTTTTATCAGAAAAAGAGTAAGAAGCAGTATTCTCAAGATGGGATACGACATGCAGAACCATCAATTCTGCACGATGGGCTTTGGCGATTTTTATAGAATAATTCAAAGCCTCAATAGATGCTTCAGAACAATCAGTTGGCGCCAAAATCTTTGAAATAAAATTCATTTTTTATCCTCCTCTATATATTCTGATATCTTGTCAAAAAATTCGTTTGGAACCGGGATCGTACAATTTTTCTTATAATCAAAAGATACCTGTACTGATTTCCCCTTTGCATAAACAAATAAGCTGTTTTTGTTGTTAATCAGTTTGTATATAAAGGTAAAACTTTTGTTCCCTGTTTCACCTATCCATAATTGAAGAGTAATTTGATCGTTAATTTTTACAGGCTTTAAAAAATCACAACTGATATGGGCTAAGATAAAATTATAATCATCAGGATTTGGAATATTAAGAATTTTGTTTAAAAATGCTTTTCTTCCCTCTTCAAAAAAAGTAAAGAAAACAGCATTATTAACATGCCCCATAGAATCAATATCTTTGAACCTTACACATATATCCACGCTAAATTTTTTATAACTATTCATGAATGTATCACTCCTTTCTATATATTTGGATTTCTTCATTCCGGTTAAGTACAGAAATACCTCCGGCAGCAAGTGTCACAAGCTCATCTTCATCAGGTAGTATTAACACCCTGGCAAGAAAGGAAATCCTGTTTTGTATTTCTTCCATTATTGTTTTGGCATGGGAAAGACTTCCTGTAATTGCAATGGCATCAATATGCCCACTCAAGACGACTGCCATTGATCCGATTTCTTTGCTGATTTGATATCCCATGGCCTCAAGCACCTGCCGAATTTTTGTATCTCCTTTTGATATTTTTTCTTCCAATTGTTTAATGTCATGGGTCCCAAGATAAGAGGCAACTCCACCGCTCCCAAAAAGTTTTTGATTGAGTTCCTCCTGAGAATACCTGCCTGAAAAACTAAGTTGAATGATTTTCTGAAGAGGCAATGTTCCCGCTCGCTGTGGAGTGAACGGGCCCTCGTTTATACCGTGTGTTCCATCAATCATCCTGCCATTTTGGTGAGCACAGATGGTGATTCCTCCCCCCATATGCACCACGATAAATGAACTTTTGTTATATGAAATATTTAATTTTGCTGCCGCACGTTTGGCAGCAGCTTTGTGGCTCAGCACATGGAATGCGGCACAACGTTCTACTCCTTTAAGGCCGGAAAATTTGGCAATTGGCAGCATTTCATCAGACATAGGAGAATCAAATATTATTGCTTTTGTCTTGTAGCTGTCTGCAATTTTTTTGGCAATAACAGGTCCTGTATTACATGGATGCCAACCATATCTGCCCGAGGTAAGATCAACTATCATAGATTGGTTAATCAGATATGCACCTGTCTTGATTGGATGTGTCAGCCCCCCTCTGCTTACCACAAGATCCAAATTTGTTATTCTGGCCTGGTATCTGTTCAGAATATCATCTATCACATTCAGATTGAATTTGTACCAGTCTTTAAATGTTTTAAGCTCAGCTGTTTTGCCGGGAGAATGGTTTATAGTTTCTGTAAAAACAGGGTCATTATCCATGAACATACCAGCTCTGGTTGAAGTGGAGCCGATATTTATTATAAATATATTTGCCATTTACACCTCTTGATTTTAATATCCTGTACCTTTTTTGATGAGTTCATCTGCCACAACCAGACGTCGGATATCTGATGTCCCTGCTCCGATCTCTATCAGTTTTGTATTCCGGTAAAAACGGTTGATGGGATATTCAGTGGTGTAGCCATAGCCGCCATGGAGTTGGAGTGATTCGTTTGCGGCCCGGTTTGCCACTTCTCCTGCCAGTAAAATGGCTGCGGCGGCAAGCTTGTGTATCTCGGTACCTTTACCTTTACCGCCACCACCTGCTGCCTTGATTATCAACGGAAGCTCAAGTTTTTTTGACCTGTTCCATAAAACTAGATCGTCAAATTCCTGATATTGTTTTTCAAGATTTTCACATATCTGTTTCATGATTCTTTATCTGCCCTTTAACATTGATACTGCTAAAGCAATATTATAAATCCATGAATCATTCTGCTCCAATGAAGATTGAATAATTACAGGTATTCTGGTTCCTGTCAGGATACCGCAAAATTTGACCTGAAACACAAAAGATAAAAACTGAGCTGTTATATTTGCTGATTCAACATCCGGAAACAGATAAATATCCACATTACCGGGGACGATACTATCAACCCCTTTTTGTTTTGCCGCAATGGCTGATTCTGCATTATCCATGGCAAGAGGTCCTTCAACCACACTTTTGCCAAATTGTCCACGCTGAGACATCTTGGAAAGGATGGCAGCATCCATGGTTGATCCTATGGCAGGGTTAACAAACTCAACAGGTGCAAGGGCTGCAATATTAGGATTCTTTATTCCCAAAACATCCGCAACAGGTATTGAATTGTGAATAATACCAATTTTTTTTAATATCTCTGGATTTGAATTAACAAGTGTGTCTGTGAAGAATGTTAAACGCTGCTCCTTTGGAGAGCTGAATATGTTTATATAATTCATGACCCGGGAGTTTGACCTGTTTGTTCCTGCTGCAAGTTCTAAAAAGTCAGGAGTCAGGGGATTTGTGTTAAGTACAATATCAGCGTCACCATCTTGGACCATGCCAATAGCCTTGCATAGTGCTTGGGTTGCATCAGAATCATCAAAGAGTATATTCTCTTTTGTTTTTAATCCTGAAAATTCTTTTCCGCAAAATATTGGATCTCCAAAACCCATTTTTCTGGATTGCAATGCAGCATCCACTGCAAAGCTATTGTTTTTTCCGGCTACAACAATTTTTCTTCTATTCTTTTTCAGGGCAAGTTTTAAAATATCTTCAATATGAAAAAATCCCATCATATCCCTCCTGTTTCAGAAAGAATAACACCTAAAGAAAGATTTATTATCCTATCTGCAGATCTATCTGATCGAGAAGGCGTTAAAACAGTGATATCTCCACCAATAGTCACGCATTGCCTGATGCCTCCACCCAAATGATCAATACTTTTCACAAGAATATTGCCTGTATCAATATTAGGAACAAGAAAAATATCAGGGAAATTGTCTGTCTCTACCTTATGATTCGAAAATTCAGAATAAAGGTTTTGGGTGTTGGAGAGTTGGCATCTCCCCATTTTATTATCTTTGATAAGCTGTTGAAGAATATCTGTATCTTTTTGTATTTTTGATTTGGCACCACTAATATGACCTGATGAAATAATCATAATTCTCGGATTTTTGCATCCCATCCGATGCTGAGCATTGATCGCATTCTTTAAAATTTTTCTTTTTATGGAGACATCAGGATTAATATTTACTCCGGGATCAGTTATGGTAAAAACTTTTTTAATATTATCCGCATGGTGAAAACACAAGGTGCAGGGAATCTGGTCAGGAGCGCCTGCCTTTGTATATTTGATGAGTGAACGATAAAGATAACTTGTTATAATATTGCCTTTTACAACAAAGGCAACACTGCCCGCTCTTGCCATATCAATACATATGTCGGCAGCTTTTTGCGGTCCTTTCTCATCAATAATTTCAAAGCCATTCGGTTTAATATTAAATTGTTGAGTTATGGCTTTGATTTTGGCTTGGTCTCCTACTAATATCGGCTTAATTAATCCTTGATCTGCGCCTTCAAAAATAGCCGTCATAACATCAAGGCTGTCAGGAAAAAGAACAGCAACCGATTTTGGGCCAAGCATTCGGGCTTTTTCTTCAATCTCTTTAAAATTCTGATACATAGACTATATCCTTACGCAATCATTTTTCAATTCATTGTAATTCCAAGCTCTTAGATATTTCATCGGCTGTTTCTTTTGCTATTACTCCCAGTTTGGCGACATCATCCAGCACAAAACTAAAAATGGGAGCAGCAATACTTATGCATCCTACTATTTTATTCATGTTATCATATATGGGAGCCGCCACCCTTCGAACTCCTTTCCGCAATTCCTGATCTTCAAAGGCAAAACCATTATTTTTAACTTTTTGCAGTTCTTTTTCTAATGTGCGAGCGTTGGTAATGGTATTTTCTGTTACAGCAGGGAGACCGATCTTCTTTAAATTCTCTTTTCTCTTTTCAGAATCCATTTGTGCCAGATATACTTTACCGACACTGACTGCATGAAAGTAAGGATATACGGCACCAATGCGAGAATATATGTTAACACTCTCATTCCCCTGAATACGTTCGATACAGACAAGTTGATCCCGATCAAGAATTGATAGTTCAATTGTTTTACGGACTTTTTGGGATAGTTCCTGCATGAAAGGCCAGGCAATTGAACGTAAATTTCTTTTATCCTGAAGGTGATTTCCAGTGAATAAAAGATTCATTCCCAGCCGATAAAATCCCCTTTTTTCAGCCTTATCTATAATCCCTCTGACACATAGGGTGTTCAGTATACGGATAAGGGATTGTTTTGGAATATCCAGTTTGTTCATGATCTGAGAGAGGGATAATGTTCCTTCATTTTCCGACAAAAGCTCTATTACATCAATGGCTCTGTCTACTGCTGTTGTGCGGGGCGAAGTGATTTGTTTCATAATTTCCTATTCCTGTGGTGATCTCAATACAATCAGGGCATCAACTGCAACCGGTTTGTTTCCTGATATGATCAGCGGATTAATATCTATTTCTTTGATACTTTCATTTTCTATACCGATTTTTCCTATGGTTAACAAAATATCTGTTAATATCGTTATATCAACCGCTTCCATTCCACGAGCAGCGCCCAGAATTTTAGACCCTTTGATTTCATTTATCATATCCAATGCATCAGATGGGTCCAAGGGGGCTACTCTGAAGGAAACATCCTTTAAAATTTCGGTAAATATTCCTCCAAGCCCAAACATAACGCACGGACCGAAGTGAGGGTCATTTATTAGCCCTACTACCAGTTCCTGTTTGCCCTTGATCATTTTTTGTACCAGAACGCTGCTATCGGTTCCGTTCATTCTGGAAGAAATGTTCTTAAAAGCCATAAGTGCTTCGTTTTCATTTCTAATATCAACACTAATTAATTTTTTTTCAGTTTTATGAAAAATATCAGGTGAACAACCTTTTAAAACAATTGGGTATCCGATTTTCCCGGCTGCCTTAATAAGAGATGCTTCATTTGTAAGCTGCATCTCCTGAGCAATAGGTATTTGGTATGATGCTAAAAATTGTTTGGATTCATATTCGGAAAGAGCAGTCCGTCCTTTCATCATGGCTTTTTCTATCAGAGTCATTCCAAAATTCTCTGTTATTGGATCTGATTTTAAACTTTTCTTTTCAGGAGACATATTTGTAATGTCTTCATTTTTTTTAAATGGTATGCCCGATTGATCACTCTTTTCTCCTGTCTGTTTAAAGTTTTTCCTGCGGGAATACTCCCAGAGCATTTTGATTGCAAGAACACTTTCTTCAGGATCATTAAACACGGGGAATGTATTCACAGCTTTTAACTGTTCAATATAACGTCGTTCTGCAAATAAACTGAGCCCTATCGGTTTGTTGGCCTCCTTGCTTATCCGCGTAAAAATGTCCAGGAGTTTATCAAGTGTGCTCATTTCTTTACCAAACATTTTAGCTATTTCCGGCCCATACATAATTGAGAGTACCATCCCATCAATATTATCAAGAGCAAGACACTCTTTAATAGCAAAAATTAAAGCCTCTATGGTGTGAATATCACCGAAATCCATAGGGTTTGTCATTCGGATCACCCCACCTCTCCTGAAGCTTTCTATTTTTTGAATCAGTGATTCCGGCAAAGCAGGACAAGTAAAACCATGTTTTTCACACGCATCTCCAAGCATTACCGAAAAGCCTCCTGAAAGGGATATGGCAACCAGCCTCTTCCCCTTTAATTCAGGCAAACGAAGTGCTTTGGCACAGACGGTCATTTCATGGATAGTGTTTACTCTTATGATTCCTGCCTGCTTCAGGGCACCATCTACTATACGATCATTGTTAGAGAGTGCGGCCGTGTGGGATTTGGCTACTTCAGATGCGGTCCGGCTTACATTTGATTTGAGTATAATAATGGGTTTTGTGGATTTTTTGGCTACGTGCATCAGTTTTCTTCCATTATCAATACTTTCCAGATAGAGATGAATCTGCTTAGTATCCTCATCCTCCATCAAATATTCAATAAAATCTATCTCATCTAAATCCAGTTTATTACCGATGCTAATCACCTTTGAAAAGCCAATATGTTCATCTGAAAAAGAATGGGCAACCTGATTGGCCACACCACCACTTTGAGCAATTATGCTGACAGAACCTCTTTTGAAATTTTTAGTATTGATTGGATTAAATGGAGTGCAGAGTCCTGATCCTGTGTTTATGATTCCGATACAGTTCGGTCCTATAAATCTAATTCTATGATGCTTTGCGGTTTTAATTAGGGTGTCTTCCGCTGAATTGTTTATATCTTTAAATTCACGATATCCACCAGTAGAAACAACGGCACGGCGGATGCCTTTTCTGCCACAGACATCCAGATATTTTCCCACAATATGAGCGGGGGCTAAGATCACAGCAAGATCAATACCTTCAGGCAAATCTTCAGGATTTGTTATGATTTCCTTACCAAAAACCACACCCGGATTTTTCCCCACTGGTAGGATGTTACCCGTAAAGCCCATTTCCAGACAATTATGAATGATATTCTTGGCCAAATTAGAAGAACTGGTGCCTACGCCGAAAACTGCTATAGCTGATGGGTCGAAGAAATGCTTCATTATGCCCCTCACGATTTATAATAGTATCATATATGGTATGGTTAATTACCATATATGATACTATCTCATATTCACTTTATAATGTCAAGTATGGATTTTGATTTCTTCGAAAGGAATAAGTATGATTCTTTCAGTCGATTTGATAGCGTTTATTGATGGTATAAGTACTCGGGAAATTGAGGATAAAAAAACAGAGTACTTTGTCTATAACGAAACCCCCACAATGTTGGTATCAGGGGAGCAGACTATTATTAAAAGTCCTTGTGTTTCTATCATCATCGTGAGACACAGCATCTGTACTTGAGGGAAATTTCATCCATCACGCAGACAATCAGTTTTTCAATATCGACAGCATATTTTTGAGCATGCCGATTCGGAATCTGAACAAAATTCTACTCCATCTATAAAAATTATTCCCGTGGAATCTTTCTGAATCAATTTCCTTTTTCAACCTGTAACAATCCTGTATATCAATTACCCGCATATTTATAAATCCTTTCTATCGTATACGTATTTATGGTATTTGAAGTACGTACCTTTTACAAGGAGGATGTCCACCACATCATATACTGGTTAATTGCCGGCAAAGATAAATTTAAAAGTCTGAAAATAATATTATGAAGCCTCTGGACCCATTTCATATTGACCTTGAAAAAACCACCCTGATTGAAGCCAGTGCAGGGACCGGGAAAACATATACCATTACCACCTTATACTGCCGGCTGGTGGCCAAAGGCTACCCTGTGGAATCCATCCTGGTGGTCACGTTTACAGAAGCCGCCGCAGCAGAGCTCAAACTGAGAATCCGAACAAGACTCTTTAATACTTTTGTCATGCTTTCTGAACAATCTTACGACAGTGAAGATGATCTGGCCCGATTTTTCAGCCGTGATAAAGACCTGTCATTGATTTGTCAGAGACTGCGGCTCGCGTTAACCTGTTTTGACCAGGCATCTATCATGACCATCCACTCTTTTTGTCTCAAGGTCTTAAAAGAGAATGCATTTGAAAGCCATTCCCTTTTTGATATTGAGCTTGTGCCGGACAGATCCTTGTTTTTAAGACAGGTCAGCTATGATTTTTTCATGGGCCATGTTAATAATCTGGATAAGTTGTTTTTATCCTATTTAACCCAGCGCCAGATAACACCGGAAAGCTTTGCTGCATCTTTTGGTCAGGTTGTTTCAAAGCCAAATATTATTCTCAAGCCCCCCGTTGCAACCTTTGAGAACATTTTTGACGACTACAGGGAAACCCTTGAAAAAATTTATGATATCCTTTTGACCCGGACAGATGAGATCAGCGAGTTGATCCAAAACCACAAAGGGGTTGATAAAAGAAGTTATTCAAAAAAAAATGTGCCTGTCTGGCTTGACACTTCACGCCTGAAACTTGATCAAGGCATGAACATACTTTTTAAAATGACAGAAAAGGGCGACGCTCTTTATAAATTTACACAAACAAGGCTGGAACTCAAAACAAAACCCGGGCAGACTCCGCCTGAGCATGAATTTTTTGATTTATGCGAGCAACTGCTCTCTTTTTATGAAGTGTTTGAAAATAATCTTATCAGCCTGAAAATTGAATTTTTAGCTTTTTTCAACACAGAGCTTGATAAAATGAAGAAAGCTTACGGCATCTGCTTTTTTGATGATCTTGTTAACGATCTTGCAGCAGCCCTGGAAAAAGAAGACGCACAAAATCTTCAAAAAGCCGTCAGACAAACCTATAAAGCCTGCCTGATTGATGAGTTTCAGGATACGGATCCCAGGCAGTATGATATTTTTTCAAAGATTTTCTTTTCACAAGGCACGCCTTTTTTCATGATTGGAGATCCCAAGCAGGCTATTTATGCATTCAGGGGAGGAGATATCTTTGCTTATTTAAAGGCATCCAAAGAGAGTGATCAAAAATTCACCCTTGAAAAAAATTACCGGTCTGCACCGTTACTTGTTGATGGAATTAATGAAACTTTTTCAAGCAGTATAAATCCGTTCCTGTATGACCCCATTAAATTTTTAAAGGTTACAACGCCTGTAACAGCCACAAATTCCCTGGTTGAGAATGAACAGATGGTTCCGCCATTGCAGTTCGGTTTTATAAAAAGAGATGATCACGCGCTTGACAGGCAGGGATTTATCAGCAAAGAGACGGCAGCCGGGATCATTCCGCTGGCTGTGGCAGAAGATATCCTCTCTTTGCTGCAATCCGGTAAAATGCTGATCACCAACCACTCTTCAGATCCTCAAAAGATCAGTTCGAAAGATATAGCTGTCCTTGTCCGGACAAACAAACAGGCAGAACAGATTAACGCTGCCTTGTCCGATTTAAACATCCCTTCGCATCTTTCAAAAACCGGATCTGTTTTTGAATCCAGACAGGCCATTGATCTGCATGATATTTTATGGGCGGTGTATAATCCTGATCATAAAGGCAGTATCAACGCAGCCCTGTGTACATCCGTGTTCAATTTTTCATCGGATATGATTGTTGTACTTGATAAGGAAGAAGTACTCTTCTTTAAGTGGCAGGATCGATTCAGAGCATATAAGGAAATATGGGAGGTCAAAGGGTTTGTCTCCATGGCCATGGCCCTTCTTCATTCTGATGAAGCATTCTTAAAGACAAACCTGAGGCTTGACGAAAGAGGACTGACCAATTTTTATCATTTGGTTGAATTGATTTCACAGGCTTGTCTCAAACAACAGTTGTCGCCGTATTATTTATTGAAATGGTATGGCCGGCAATTGTTCAAAGACCTTCGGGATGAATTTGAGGATGAGCTCAGGCTTGAGAGTGATAAAAAGTCTGTGACCATTGTCACCATTCATAAAAGTAAAGGCCTTGAATATCCGGTTGTTTATCTGCCATACCTCTGGGAAGGACTGCGGAAGCCTTCTTACGAAAACATTCTTTTCCATGATTCCGAAAAGGATCACAGGCTGACCCTTGATCTGGGATCAAAAGATCTTACAAATTCTCAAGACCATTTTGAAAAGGAAGAAAAGGCAGAACAAAGAAGATTATTATATGTGGCATTAACACGGGCATCCGCCATGTGCAGGATCATCTGGGGCGGTTTTAAATCAGTGGACACCTCGGCCTTTGGCACCCTGCTGCATCCAAACGGCTGCAAAGACGATCAATCCATGATCAGCGATCTTAAACAGCTTAGATCCACTGCAGATCAAAGCATTCTGGTTCAGTCCCATACGCCTGATTCATCCGGTCATCTTATGGACAGAACAGCTTTACCAAGCCCTGTTTTGTCGGCCCAAAAAATTACCCGGGAGATCAAGGCCTCCTGGAAAATGTCAAGTTTTTCAGCCATTACCCAGTCTCAACACCCGGAAGCCTTCCAGGGCCGGGAGAAATCTGATGAAAATAGAGCCGGACCTCTCATCACCCTTGCCCAGTTTCCTAAAGGTGCGGGATCGGGTGATTTGTTTCATTCTGTTTTTGAAACACTTGATTTTACCGAAGGATCAGGGGAAATTTCTAAATTAGTTCAATCAAAGTTTGATATGTTTGGTTTTTCAGACCAGGAATTGATTCAAATGGGTGAGACCTCTGTAAAAGAGGTGCTTGAAACCAGGCTTACAACTGAAACATCAGGGTTTTGCCTGAAAGACATCCAGCCTGATCAACGGTTTAATGAGATGGAGTTTACTTTCCCGGTTCAATCTTTTCAGATGTCATCTGTACAAAAGGTCTTTGGACGATCTGATCCAAAATTTAAAACATCCGGGTATCTTAAAAAACTTTCCCAACTGACAGCTCAATCCTTTAAAGGATTTATGAAGGGCTTTATCGACCTTGTCATACACCATGAGGGCAAATGGTATATTATTGATTATAAATCCAATTATTTGGGTGATACCTATGATCAGTATTCACAGGATGCCATGTTTGATGCCATGTCAGACCATCACTATTTTTTGCAATACCATCTCTATCTTGTGGCCCTGCACCGGTATCTCACATTAAGGTTAAAAGATTATGATTACGATACCCATTTTGGCGGCATTTTCTATCTGTTTATCAGGGGGATGCATTCGGATTTCGGCCCCCGATATGGTGTGTTCCAGGATCGCCCGTCAAAAGCTGTCATCAGCTATCTGTCAGATAATTTCTATGACAGATAATTTGCATGGTACTCGAAGTAGATTTAAATAGAAAAAATGGCGGTTACACAGAATTATTTACAGGCTTCTTTTATATCCAATTCTTCCTTAACAGCGATTCCTATTTTTTCCATTGTATAAGGTTTTTTTATGTATTTTCCTGCCCCCAGTCTTTGAGTTTCCTTGACCCGGTCTGTCTCAGAAAATCCACTTGCGATTATTGCTTTCTGGCCGGGGTGTAATTCAAGTATCTTTTTATATGTCTCAAGCCCATCAATTCCAGGGTCCATTATCATATCCAATATCAAAAGATCCGCTGAATTATCCTTCATGTAATCAACCGCTTCTTCACCGCTTGAAACTGATGTGGCAGAGTAACCCAATTCCTTTAGTATCCGGAATGCAACATCACGCTGCTCTTTTACATCATCCACTATAAGAATTGTATCTCCCTTTCCCTTGTATTCTTCCATTGGCAAGGCTTTTTCTTTTTCGATTATTTCCTTCCTGGTTACTGGAAAGTAAAGAATGAATGTTGTTCCTTTGTTGGGGGTGCTTTGCACATCAATATATCCTTTATGATCCTTTATAGTTCCCCACACTACAGCCATACCTAATCCTGTTCCGCTTCTTCCCATTATTTTTTTTGTATAAAAAGGTTCGAATATTCTCTCTAAATCCAGTGATGAAATACCTATCCCGGAATCTGATACCGAAAGGACAACATAATTCCCTTCTTTTACATCATCATAACCTCTTATTGGTTTATCAATATATCTGTTTTGTGTTGATATGAAGAGATTTCCGCCTTCAGGCATTGCCTCTAATGCATTATTAACCAGGTTCATGACGGTTTTCGACAGGTGTACAGGTGAGCCCATAACATTTAGCAGATTCATCTCAAGATCGCTTTCAATTTTAGCGCCAGGATTATTATTTTTTAGCTTTTTATACTCCAGAGAATTAAGATAGCCAGTCACAATTTGATTTAAATTTATAACTTCTGTAACAACAACCCCTCTTTTTGCAAGTGTCAGCAAGTCTTGCACGATAGCAGCAGCTTTTTGTCCCGATTCCTGAATTATTAAAAGGGGTTTTCTAAAGGGGCTCTCTTCAGGGATCTCCAGCAATAACAACCCTGGATAGCTCACAATACCACCCAAAACGTTGTTGAGGTCATGAGCTACACCACCTGCTAAAGTGCCAATGGCCTCCATTTTATGAGCACGCTGAAGTTGGGCTTCGAGTTTCCCCCTTTTTTCTTCTGCTTGCTTACGCTCGGTGATGTCTCTTGCGGCAGCGAACACACCCGCCACATTTCCTTGTGAATCTTTATAAACAGAGGCATTATAAAGGACTGGTATGACTCTTCCGTCACAGTGTTTGATCTCAAGCGGATAGTCCCTGACATAACCATCCCTGAAGACTTGTTGATACCCCTTACGAGCTGCATCGGGAACTATAAAATAATTTGAAAAATCTGTCCCGATGATCTCCTTTCCGGACATTCCTGTGATTACCTCAGTTGCCTTATTAACATCGGTTATTTTACCTTTGGTTGAGATCGTTACCAAAGCGTCAAGGCTGGCTTCAATAAGCCCGCGAGTATATTGATGTGCTTCTTTCAGCGCCCCCTTTGCCTGCTTGAGCTCAGATTCTGCTTGCTCTAACTTCCGAATCCTTTTTTCTAATTCTTCATAAGTCGGTTTTTCAGCCATGTGAATTCCCTTTTATGTCGAAATAGGCTTGATCCTTGGGGCAGAATGCTTGCGATATTCCGCGCAATTCCCAAACCATAAAACCACCAGAATAGTTTAAATATTCCAGTCAATTCCAATAAAAATTACAGTACAATAGATTGTGGTACAAGACAAATAACTTTTCAAGAAACATAACCGAGATTTGAAATTGATCAGTCTTCTATTTTATAAAACACCCGCTTCGAACCAAAATTCTTCGCATTCTCAATATAATCCTCAGACATGGTTTTTATTCTCATTTCAATCTCTTCTTTATTCTTGTAAGTTTTTTTAACTTTCCCGGGCAAACCCGTCACCAATGAATATGGCGGGATGATGGTTTTTTCCAATACAACAGTTCCGGCAGCAACCACAGATCCCTTCCCGATCACAGCCCGGTTCATAACGATTGCTCCCATACCAATCAGACATTCATCTTCAATTGTGCATCCATGAATAATGCTTCTATGGCCGATGGTAACGCCGTGTCCTATTTTTAATGGGATATTTTCATCAGCGTGACAGGTACAAAGATCCTGAATATTTGTTTTTTCCCCTATACTGATCCTATCAAAATCACCACGAATGACAGATTGAAACCAGACAGAAGACTCTTCGCCAATATGGACATCGCCGATGATTTGAGCTGTCGGTGCTATGAAAACAGATGGATGGATTTCTGGCTGTTTGTTTTTGTGTGAATAGAGGGTCATGGTTCGCCTTTGTTTTTTATTTCAAATAGAGCTGTTATTGCCGGTTTCTTTTGTAAAAATAAATCACCACCAGAAGCCGTGATTTTTTATCCCCAAGGCTTTTGCCGGAATGGGGAACGCAGGAGTCAAAGTAAACATTGTCGCCCTTTTCTAAAACATACGTCTCTTCTCCATATAAGAATTCAAGGGTGCCTTCCATGACATACATAAATTCTTCGCCCTCGTGGGAGTACATTTTTCTAATCTCCCAGGGCGCATGGATGATAAAGGGTTCCATGTTTTTCCCCGGCTTGTTTTCAGCCAGGACTTCATAATCATACCCGGAAAACTGTGAGGTTTCTTTAATGATTTCCCGGTTTTTTCCTCTTGAAAGACAGAGTCTCACATCTATTGGGGGTTCTATGTTTTTTGAAAGCATGGTGGTTACTTCAACCCCGAGGGCACCGGCTATTTTGGTTAGGGTGGAATAGGGCGGCGCTTTTTCAGACCTTTCAACTTTAGACAGGTATCCTTTTGTTAATCCGGTTCTTTTTGCAAGGGCCTGTAGGGTGACTTTTTTCTGGGTTCTAAGCTTTTTAATATTACTGGAAATAATTTTTTCATCCATGGCAGTAGCTCTTTTATTTTAAGTTTTTACAAGGGGCAGAATATTTTCAGCAAAAGGAATAATATACCCTTTTGCTTTTTATTATCAATGAATTTAATTTTTTAATAAGTATTTGAACGAAAAGAGACAGATAGAGAATTAATTTTCTGATCAGGAAACTTTTGGTTTATCTTTTATGAATTTTTACGGGATAGCTGGAGAACGGTGCATTCTCAGGGGAATGAATCATTCTCCAGCCGGGTATGGAGTTTAAAGAGCCGTTTCCGGGTGAAATACGTTTACTTCTTTTAAGTCTTCACCCAGATATTCCCGTTCATTGGGTCCCAATATTCCCAATGACAGGCAAATTAAGGTCCATAAATGAACCACAGGGTAATCCCCGCCATAGTGTTCGCTCAGTTCGTGGATCTGGGCATGGCAATTATGACAGGCTGCAATGCAGTAATCAGCCCCAGTGGCCTTAATCTGCTCGTCTTTTATTTTTCCGTATTCAAGACGCTGGTCTTTAAATCCTGATTGAAGGAAACCGCCGCCCCCGCCGCAGCAATAATTATTGGATTTGTTTGGTTGCATATCTACAAAGTTTTCTTCTCCAACAACTGATTTAACAATAAAGCGTAAATCATCGGCAATCGGATCGCCATAGCTTTTTCTTACGATCTGACAGGGGTCCTGTACGGTAAATTTTATTTTAAGGTCCTTATTCCAGTTGGAATTGACCTTTAGTTTTCCTTCACGGATCCATTTTGCATAATATTCATATATATTTTTAATTTCAAAGTTATGCTCAAGGTTAAATTTTTTCACTCCGGACCGGACTGAAAAAGTGACGTGACCTCACTCGGTATTGAGATAGGTTTTACAGCCAAGCTTATTGGCCTGGTCCACAGTTATTCCAGTTGTCTTTTTCCAAGCATCATCATCAGCCAGGAACATGCAATAGTTTTCACCTCCCCATCCGCGGCTGCCATATGTCCAGTCAGCACCAGCCAGGTGAAGAATTTTCCATAAAGGTACCAGTTCATCCGGTTCTGTAACAGGTTCCCTGGAGTTCTGGTTCAGGAAAAATTGGGCTCCGTGTTTGTCAATGGGGGCCTGCATATCTGCAAATTCAGGCTGGGCCTCCTGGTATTCTTCCAATACATCCTCGACCACAAATTCAAAGTCTTCCGGAGAGGCTCCCATGGCACTGATACTTTCGTTTCTCAGGGCCATGTCACAGGACCCAAGGATTCCTGAGGGCCTTTCTTCTCTGGGGCGCAGTTGTCTTGCATTAAAGATCAATTGGGGGATATCGATTTGCATGGGACATACATAAATGCAACGTTGGCACATGGTACACATCCAGGGCCAGTCAGATTTGGCAATTTCCTCATCCATACCTAACGCAGCCATTCGAAGAAATTTTCTGGGATCCATATTATCAAGTCCTGTGGCAGGACACCCTGATGCACATGCGCCACAAGTTAAACAGGCGCTTAAATTGCCGCCGTCCGGCAGCAATTCTTTGACTTTATCCAAAAAAATGTTTTTCCGTTTCTTATTTCCAAGCTTAATGACAGCTACCGTCATTGATCCTTCCTTTCTATTATTAATGGTAATCGTGGGTACCGACAACAACCTCAATACCGGTTTTTTCCTCAATGATGTTTGCCAGGTCCTTTGCTCCTGTATACGGACATCCCGGTACGGCATTGGCCAGGCAGGAACTTAAATATATTTTATCAGGTTTGATTTCAGACAATTTCATTGCCATGCCAATACCGGGAACAACAGTTCTTCCGGGACATTCACATTTGACAAAGGCAACAACATGTGATGGATTTTCAAAGGTACCGTCACCCAGGGA
>NZ_JAUWQB010000132.1 GCF_030611305.1 Desulfobacula sp.
TTGTTTTTTTGAATCAATCCGGTTTAGATATTTAAAAAAACCGATTCAAATCGGGAGAGAGGAGTGTTGTCTAAAAATATTTACAAAAAATGTTTGACAAAAGTTCTGGTACTCTGGCTATAGGGTTTCTTATTTCATTGTTCATAAATCCTGAGAACTATCCTCTTCTATTGGTCTGCATTTTTATTCAAAAAATCAACTGTTCATTAAACTTACATCATTTACCTGATTTGATCTTAAAAAAGGAAAATTTTAATTTTCTGAGATTACAAGCAAAATTACAGATAGGTTTTGAATCTGGGTTTTATTCAGGAGGTCGGGGTATGGTTGCAGGGAATCGTTGATTGGGCTTGTGTACAGATTCTTAATGCAGTGGAGTGTAAAGACCGGCAAACTGTCTGAGCAACAGCGAGTTTTTGCCGGTTAGCGCAACGGAATTTAGAAGCTGTAAGAAGTTCAATCGGATTCATCGCAAGCATGCCCTGGCCGGGTTAAAGCTAAATCACTATCTTAAAACCTGTGTTTTTAACAAATAATTATGAGTAATTTCTTATTTTATATTTGGTTACCCTGGGAAATTTCGACTCAAATATTTTGACTCAAATATTGACAGTTTTTTAATGCTGTGATATTTGAGTAAGGTTTATAGTCCTTAAGAGACTATTTAGGAATTCAAACTACAGGATTAAACTACAGGATTATTATTATGATTTGTACAACTATTAGGGAAGGTGACGACTGCGTATTCATGACAGCAAAAGGCTGTAGCTATAATGAAGGCGCCTGCCTCCCCATCATTGACGACTGCAAAGGATGCAGGAGAGCTTCAGAATTTGAAGCAGGTGTATATTGCACTGCCGCTCCTGATCCATCATTAAAATGGGAAACTGGAAATTGCAATTTTGCTACCCATATTAAAACCGCTTCAGCTACTAAAAAACAAAAGATTAATCCGATCAAAGCATCCAAAAGAAGATAATCTTTAATATATCAGTTTTATTTAAACTCTGTGGTTTCCGTCTTAATAAAGCTGCGGAGTTTTTTTTAGGTTCAAAGGCTGGCTTTAATGAATTGTTTTAAGGTTTGTTTATCAATCAACCATTTTAAAAGAGTGAATTATGAATCCTATTGCACAAGAACTAAACGAAATTATTAATGGATCCAATCCCCACATTTTTGAAATGCTTTCTGATATGGGAAAAGCCCTGTATTTTCCAAAAGGCATCCTAAGTCAGAGTGCTGAAGCCAAACTAAAAGCAGATAAAATTAATGCGACAATCGGTATTGCCAAGGAAGGAAACAGCGTATTAAGTCTTTCTTCAATCACAAAATACATTAAAGATATTGAACCGGATAACTATTTGCCTTATGCACCCTCGTTTGGAGTTTTGGAACTTCGAAACAAATGGAAAACCGACCTTTATAAAAAAAATCCTTCCCTTAAAAATAAAAAAATCAGTCTGCCTGTTGTGACTTCGGGTATCACTCATGGCGTCAGCATACTGTCTGATATGTGGGTAGACAAAAATGATGTGATTGTTCTGCCGGATATGATGTGGGGCAATTACAATATGACCTTTTGTGTCAGAAATAGCGGGCGCATTGTTCATTACAAAGCCTATGATGATCTATTGACCCGGTTTAATATAGATTCTTTTGAAGAAGTGATCCGTGAACAGGCAAGGGAAAATGATAAAATTGTCACGGTTTTAAATTTTCCCCATAACCCAAGCGGATATTCTCTGAGTGTATCCGAGGCCCAGAGGGTGGCAGGTATTCTCATCGATATAGCACGGCAGGGGACCAATGTGGTTGCCGCCTGTGACGATGCTTATTTCGGGCTTTTCTTTGAAGAACAAACCAGCAAAGAATCCATATTTACCCAGCTTGCAGGCGCAGACAAGCGCCTTGTCGCTGTTAAACTTGACGGAGCCACAAAAGAAGACTATGTCTGGGGATTCAGAACAGGCTTTATTACCTATGGTGTTTTTGGTAATAATGATAATGTACTTGAAGCACTGGAAAAGAAGACTGGCGGATGTATCAGGGGAAACATTTCCAATTGTTCTCACTTAAGTCAGACCATTCTTTTAAAATCCATGGCTGACGAAAACTATGAAGCCTATAAAAAAGAAAAATTTGAGCTTCTTAGAAATCGGGCATTAAAAATGAAAGAGGTCTTAAAAGACCCGAAATTCAAGGATGCCTTTGATGTCTATCCATTCAACTCCGGCTATTTCATGTGTATCCGGCTCAAGGATGTAGATGCAGAACGCTTAAGAATCCATCTTCTTGAGAATTATGGAACCGGTTTGATTTCCATTGGTAAGAAAAATATCCGGGTGGCATTTTCCTGCCTTGAAGAGAATGATGTGGAAACATTGTTTGATATAATATTGAGCGGTATTAATGACCTTAGAAAAGGTTAATGGTCATGGGTTTCAGAGAAAAGATCGGTTCAGGGGATATTGCAGTTGCAGGAAAATGGCTGTTCTACTTTGTCTTAATCGGCATTATTGCCGGTTGCGGCGCCATTGTTTTTCACTATTTATGCGGACTGGGCATGCATTATTTTCTGGATCTGATGGCGGGATACAGACCGGGATCTCCGGCAGGCGAACATCTTCTTTTGCCCCACACCCAAACCCCTTTTAATAGATGGATACTTTTAGTTCTACCGGCTTTGGGCGGTTTAATAAGCGGCTGGCTCGTTTACACCTTTGCCCCTGAAGCCGAAGGTCATGGAACAGATGCAGCCATTGATGCATACCATCATAAAGGCGGACTGATTCGTGGCAGGATTCCAATAATCAAAACCATTGCTTCCACCTTAACATTGACAACAGGTGGCTCCGGGGGCAGGGAAGGGCCTATTGCACAAATCGGTGCTGGCTTTGGATCTTTTCTGGCCACCAAATTCAAACTTTCCGAAAGAGAAAGAAGAATCATGATGGCTGCCGGTATTGGTGCCGGCGTCGGATCCATATTCCGTGCCCCTCTGGCCGGTGCGCTTTTTGCTGCTGAAGTTCTCTACCGTGATCCTGATTTTGAATCGGAAGTCATCATCCCTGCCGGTATCTCCTCTGTTGTTGCCTATTGCACTTTTTGTCTTGTTTTCGGATGGGGTTCTTTATTTGATTCTCCCAATTTTAAATTCCAAAACCCATTGGAGTTGGGACCATATCTCGTTCTTGCCGGTGTGCTTGTCGTGACGGCGATTCTTTACATTAAAGTGTTCTATGGAGTGATTGGTCTGTTTAAAAAAATGTCAATTCCCAACCATTTCAAACCGGCTCTGGGTGGTTTAGTTACGGGTATCATTGGCTTTTTTCTTCCCTATACCCTTTCATTTGGCTATGGAATTACCCAACAGGCCATTTTCAACCAGGTGGCCATCCCCACTCTGATTGCATTGGCCCTGGGCAAAATATTTACCACATCATTTTCCATTGGCTCCGGTGGCAGCGGCGGCGTATTCGGCCCATCCATCGTGATAGGAGGCGCCATGGGAGGGGTAGTCGGAAAACTCTTTCATCTGCTTATCCCCTCGGTTGTCACTAGCCCTGGTTCATTTGTTATTGTCGGTATGGCCGGCTTTTTTGCAGCTGCGTCCAACACACCGATTTCAACGATAATTTTTATCAGTGAGATGACCAACTCATACCACTTATTATTACCAAGTCTTTTGGTATGTTCCATCAGTTATTTATTATGTCAGAAATGGACTATCTTTGAAAATCAGGTCAAATCCAGAATTGATTCTCCTGCTCATGCTGGTGAATTTATGATGGATATTCTTCAAACCATAAAAGTTGAAAATTTAAGGCACCTGATCAAAGAGGTCAGATGTGTGAATGAAGACATGGCATTCAGTGAATTTAAAAAAATATTCTCAAGCACAAAACAACACTATTTTCCCGTTATCAACACCAAGGGTGATTTATCAGGCATTTTTTCCTCCAATGATATCAGAGAAGTTATTTTTACACTCCATATAGAACAATTGGTTGTCATGAAAGATATCATGGTGTCTGATCTGATTTTCACCACACCGTCGGAAGATTTGAATACAACACTTTTAAAGCTGACTCAAAAAAACATTGATGCTTTACCCGTTATGGAAAAAGAGGATTCAGGCAGGTTGATAGGTTTGATTTACAGACGTGATATTATCTCATATTACAATGACCACATCAAAAAAATAAAAGATCACGAATAATTTACTTTTTTTAAAAACAGCCCGTGAGCAGGGGCTGTCGGACCGGCCTTTGTCCTGTCCTTTGCTTCGAGTATTTTGTTAAACTCATGTGGTGTTATTTTGTTTAACCCTGTAAGGACAATGGTACTGATGAGGTTTCGTACCATGTACTTTAAAAATCCTTTGGCACAAATTTTAAATACAAGCCTGCTATTGCCCAAGTGACTGATATTGGAAAAAAAAACTTCCCGAATGGTAGAAGAGCGCGGGCTTCCTGTATTTTCAAAAGACTTAAAATCAAAAATTCCTGTAATTGCCTGACAACACTGACTCATTGCCTCCATATCGAGAGGGTGTCGAATGTGCCATTGGTATAACCTGTCTATGGCACAAGGATCTTCCCTGTTTAAAATAAAATACTGATATTCTTTGGAAACAGCATTGTACCGGGCATGGAAATCATCATCCACGATGCAGCACTTTCTGATCACAATGGGGTGTTTGATCAGGCTGTTCACCCCCTTTTTAAGATCCGGGGGAAGGATACCCGTATCCGCATGAAAATTTGCAACCTGCCCAAAGGCGTGGACCCCGGTATCAGTTCGGCCTGATCCTGAAATCTCGATTTTCTGGTTCAAAATTTTACTTAAAACTTTTTCAATTTCACCTTGAACGGTTTTCTTGTCTTTTTGTCTTTGCCAGCCAAAAAATTTAGTACCGTCATACTCAATAATAATTTTAAAATTCTTCTTCATTCTTGTCTAAAAAGTCGGCAAGTTTTTTATTGGCTTTAAGAATGGTAAAAGACAATTGATTAGCTGTATTCGAGCCAAGAATTTTTGTATATTTCAGATATAATTTTTTGTAGGAAACTGCAATAGATCCTTTTAATTCAAGGCCTTTTTTGCTTGGAAATATAAAAGCAGCTTTTCCTTTAGTTGTACGTTTAACCATCCCCTTTTTTTCAAGTGCATCAACAAACCGTGTGATGGTGGAAGGTGTCAGATGAAGATGACGGCTTAAGTCTTTCGGACTGATTCCTGGTGTATCATAAACCAGCAGCAGCAGCGATGCATGGGCAGGAGAGAGGTTTAAATGCTTAAACTCTTTCTCTGCAATTTTTAATAAATACCGGGACAAGGCATTGGTATTAAAAAACAGACAGCTTTCTAAAAAATTTTCATTGGTTTCCATGACCACCTCAAAAAAATGTATACTTGCATATGCAATTATTATATCTACACCTTTATGTCAACCCAAGAATGCCTATCCTTGATTCCGGTTGGTGTGGAGTGCTGTCCATCCGATTGAACTATTCTTACAGGTTCTAAATTCCGCTGCACTAAACGGCAAAACTCGCTTCGCTCAAACAATTGCCGTTCTTAACGTTCCGCTGCATTAATAACCTGTACAGAATAGCAATCAACGATTCCCAACCCCACACACCCAACCTCCCCAAAGCACCACAGACCCAACTCTGTATTATGCTTGTTGATGTAAAAAAAACACTGGAGCCTTGGCTTTATCAGTAAGTCCGTTTTCTCATATACTTGGATTTTTAATATTTATTTACAGGTATTTTTAAAATTGTTACGAAATGATTACTTGCAATCCAAATATGATGGAAATACAATCAATAATATTTAAATAGTGCCTGACCGAAAACCCCGTATTTGGGCGAAAAGTTGCCCATATACAAGGCGCAAAAAATCTTGAAACCGGAGTGTACTACTGTACATGAGGCCCGATTTATAATTTGGCAGGATTTTGCAGCAACGCAGTAGATGGGTGAGTTTTTGTTCAAACACTAACTAACCAAAACAAAGGGGGAATTCATGGCTAAAGGAAGAGATACTCAAAAAAAAGTTAAAAAAAAATCAGAAAAAACGTTGAAAGAAAAGCGCAAAGAGAAGAAAGCCAAAAAGGGGAAGATTTAATATTGTAATCAAATGATTTTTAAGACTGATAAGACCTTCAGGGCTTGATTCCCATGGTGTTCAATGAAGAAAAACGATTACGAACAAACGGCAATTACATAACACAAGTTGTTGCAGCCGACCAGGTAAATATCCTGGCCCTGAGGGCCAGGCTTTGGGTTTACCCCTGGAAGGGGATTAGTATGCCTTGGCCCCCTGAGGGG
>NZ_JAUWQB010000136.1 GCF_030611305.1 Desulfobacula sp.
CCAGATCATGAAGCCTGTTAACCTTGAAAGCGGTATGCTCCGATAAAAAAAACAGGTGCGCTAAATTTGAAAATAGTACGTGACCGAGAATTGCTTTTTGAAATATGTTTATCTTGACAAATCTATGGAATAAGTATAGCATTAAGAGTTTTTTAAAAATGCAAAAAGTATTGAGATAATAAGGAGAATTTAAAAATGTACGCTGTTATCAAAACCGGAGGAAAACAATACAAGGTTCATGAAGAACAGATCCTGAAAGTTGAAAGGCTTGAAGGTACCGAAGGTTCTCAGATTGAATTTGATGACGTCCTCATGTATTCAGATGGTGAAACCATCACCCTTGGAAGCCCGAAGGTTGAAAATGCCTCGGTCAAAGCGCATATCCTTGACCAGGGAAAGGGCAAAAAGACACTAGTATTCAAATATAAACGTCGTAAAGGCTATAGAAAAATGAAAGGCCACCGACAGGATTATACTGAAATTAAAATAGAATCCATTTCGATTTAGCTATTAAGGGGAAATCTAATGTCACATAAAAAAGCAGCCGGCAGTACGAAAAATGGTCGCGATTCCAATGCGCAAAGGCGCGGCGTTAAAAAATTTGGTGGAGAAAGCATTCTTGCAGGGACTATTCTTGTAAGACAGATTGGCACCAAAATTCATCCGGGCAATAATGTTGGTCTGGGTAAGGACTATACCCTTTTTGCCAAAATTGACGGTGTTGTAACTTATGAAAGAAAAGGCCGTAATAGAAAAAAAGTCAGCGTTTATGAAGCGTGAAATTTGTAGATGAAGCAATTATCACTGTCAAGTCCGGTGATGGCGGCCGAGGATGCACTAGCTTTCGACGGGAACGTTACATTGAAAGAGGCGGACCTGATGGTGGAGACGGCGGCGATGGTGGTCATGTCATCCTGAAAATCGATGGGAGCAAACGAACGCTCTTTGATTATCGCCGCCAAAAATTGCTCAAGGCCAAAAACGGCCAACCCGGCCAGGGAAAACAAAAACACGGCAAAAACGGTTCACACTGCATCATCGCCCTTCCCCCGGGAACCATTGTTACCAACGAAGACACCAATGAAATTATTATCGACCTGACCGACACTGAGGAGGAATATATTCTTGCCCGCGGCGGCATGGGCGGACGAGGCAACAAACGCTTTGCAAGCTCTACTAACCGGGCACCCAGGCATTCTCAACCCGGTATTTCCGGTATTGAACTAAAGCTTAAGCTGGAATTAAAGCTTCTTGCCGATGTCGGGCTTGTCGGTTTACCCAACGCAGGAAAATCCACTCTTATCAGCAGCATATCTGCAGCCCGCCCGAAAATAGCCGACTATCCCTTTACAACACTGACCCCGATCCTTGGAATGGTAGAACCTCCTTTTGGAGAACCCTTTGCAGTGGCAGATATCCCGGGCTTGATTGAGGGCGCCCATGAAGGAACCGGTCTTGGTATCAGTTTTTTAAAACATATTGAAAGAACCGGTATCCTGGTTCATCTGATTGATTCTTTCCAGATAGATCCTGCCTCCCCTCTTAAGTCTTTTAACCTGATAAACAATGAACTGTCCAAGTACAGTCAAACACTGGCAAAAAAAACTCAGATTGTCGTACTTAACAAGATTGACTTGCCGGACACGCAAGAAAAGGTTAAAGCATTTAAAAACGCTTTAAAAAACATCCGGGTGTTGACTCTTTCAGCGGCAACGGGTAAAGGAGTAAAAGAACTCATTAAACTTTTATCTTCTGAGCTTACAAAGAGTAAAAAATGAATGCCGGACTTTTTGGCGGAACTTTTAATCCTTTTCACAATGGCCACATTAGTATTATTCAGCATGTCAAAAAAAAATGTGGGTTAGAAAAAATATTTTTAATTCCTTCTGCAACACCGCCCCACAAACCCCATACCAACCTTGCCCCAGCCAAAGACAGGTTTGATATGGTAAAAATAAGTTTAAAAAATTATAAGGATTTTCTGGTATCAGACAAAGAATTAATTAGAAAAGGGCCTTCCTTTACCATTGACACCATCAATGAATTTAAAAAAGAATATGGCAAACAGACCCACTTTTTTCTTTTAATGGGATCTGATGCATTTTTAGATATTACAACCTGGAAACATAAGGATCAAATATTTGAGGCTGTCCGTATTATCATCATGTTGAGAGGGCATTGGGGAAATAATAATGCCATTGCCTCTTTTATTGACGAGAACATATCAAAGGGGTACATTTTTAATGAACAGAACAATACTTTTTCCCATAAAAAGAAACAAAAAATAATAATTTGCAAGGTGCCCAAAATAGATATTTCATCCACCATGATCCGGGCACGGATAAAAAACAACGAATCCATAAAGGATCTTGTGCCCGCGAATGTCGAAAAAATTATTAGAACAAAGGAACTCTATAAATGAAAAATTTCGTCACGATAAAAGATGATCTTAAAAAATACCTGATCCCTGCGTTTGAGAGGAAGGCAAAATCAATTACCGCCATTGATGTAAAACAACTTACTTCTTATACGGATACCCTTGTTATTATTGAAGGAAACTCTCAGCGTCAGGTAACATCCATTGCCGAACATTTGATTAAAAGTTTAAAAGACCAAGAAATAAAGGCCATTGGTATTGAAGGTGTAAAAGACGGCGAATGGGCATTGCTTGATTATGGAGAAGTTATCATCCATATTTTTAAACCAGAAACAAAATCCTTTTATGATCTTGAAGGACTGTGGGCTGATGCCTCAAGAATTGATCTTTCGGAATTTGAAGTAGCATACGAATCTGAGGAGAACGATGATGGGTTCTAAATCACACCCTGTCAACATTTTAATGATTCTTGACGGGTGGGGTATTAATAATAAAAAACAAGGGAATGCATTTGCGATAGCCGACACTCCTTTTCTGGATTCTCTGTTAAAAAATTTTCCCAGCTGCAAGCTTCTGTGCTCAGGCAGTGCAGTCGGCCTTCCCGACGGAACCATGGGCAACTCGGAAGTCGGTCACATGAATATCGGTGCGGGCCGGAAAGTATTGCAGAATTTTGTAAAAATAAATCAAGCCATTAAAGATCAAACCTTTTTTAAAACCCCTGCACTTTTGGATATTATTGCACAGGTTTCACAATCAGAAAAAAGTCTCCATCTCATGGGACTGCTGTCAGATGCTGGTGTTCACAGTCACATCTCCCACCTGTTTGCCCTGATCGACATGGCCAGACAAAATGGCGTGAAAAACCTTTTTATCCATCCCGTTCTTGACGGCCGGGATACCTCACCCTTAAGCGGTATCAATTATACTCAACAACTTCAGGACTATCTGAATATTCATAAGTACGGTAAAATTGCCACTATTGTCGGCCGCTACTGGGCCATGGACAGGGATACAAGATGGGGCAGGGTTGAAAAAGCGTATAATCTTTTTACGAAAGCTTCGGGTGTGATTGAACAAACCGCGGTTAAAGCCATACAAAATGCCTATGAATCAAATCAGACCGATGAATTTATCAAACCCATTTTTTTAGGAAACAATCATCCGACAAAGAGTATCCCAAATGGTACGATTGAAGATGGAGACGGCATTGTCTTTTTTAATTTCAGGGCCGATCGGGCTAAAGAAATCACAAGGGCATTCACAGAACCCGGATTTAATGAGTTTACCAGAGAAAAAAAGATAGCTCTTGCAGGATTTGTCTGTATGACGCAGTATGATGAAACTTTTGATTTGCCGGTGGCGTTTGCTCCCCAGCACCTGGATAATATTCTCGGAAAAATTTTAAGTAAAAACAGCATTCCCCAGCTTCGAATTGCTGAAACTGAAAAATATGCCCATGTGACCTATTTTTTTAATGGCGGTGATGAAAAGATTTTTGATCGAGAAGAAAGAATACTCATCCCCTCCCCAAGAGATGTGGCAACCTATGATGAAAAACCCCAAATGAGCGCCTTTAAATTGGCAGAGAAAGCTTGTAATAAAATCAGGTCAAGGAAATTTGGGTTTATCCTACTCAATTTTGCCAATATGGACATGGTGGGACACACAGGAATTCTGGAGGCTGCCATCAAAGGATGTGAAACCGTGGACCAGTGTGTACAAAAAGTCGTTGAAGCGATATGGGAAACAGGAGGGGTCGCATTGGTGACAGCAGATCACGGAAATTCAGAACAGATGATTGCAGATGACGGTTCTCCTCACACAGCACACACTTTAAACCCTGTAAGATTGATACTCGCAGGGAATAACTTTAAAGGTATATCAATGAAGGACGGCATTCTTGGCGATATCGCACCGACCGTTCTGAAGATATTAAATATAGAACAACCTTCTGAAATGACAGGAACATCTTTAATATGAATTTTGATTATATTATCACCGATTATATTACCGGGAAAGCCGTAAGGAACGTAGGTCCTGAAGCCAGCAGACAGATATTTGAAAAATTTCTGGTGGATGAAAAAGGATATGCAAAAGAAGATATCAAGGTGGACGAAGAACTGATTGTCCAGTTTAAAGGAGAGGACTATGTTTCAGCTATTGACCTGATTGTATATTCCAAAGAAAAGGCATTGATGGCCATTACCTGTGTGGCAGGATCTATCGGGTCCTATGAAAGAGAAATCCTGGCCGGTGCCAGGCTGATTTATGACTATCAAATCCCCTTTGCCGTTTCAACGGATGCAAGGGATGCAATGATATTGGATACGCTTTCCGGAAAAAAAGCAGGACAGGGTCTTGATGCGATTCCATCAAAAGAAGAGGCTCTTAAACTGATTGGAACCATTGAGTTTAAACCCCTTGATGAAAACAGAAAGGAGCGGGAAATGATCATTTACCGCTCCTTTAACCTGGAAAAAGTCAATATTTAATTAAGACTGTCAGGCCCGGGATATCTCTTTATTACAATGTTTACAGAGTGTGGCCCGTTTCTTAATGATCTCTGCACAATAGGGGCATTCACGGGTATAATGTCTTTCATGAAGCTGGCCTATGGCCTTTTGTACCCCTTCCTGCAGGACAGGGGTGGGAAACTTATGATTGCTCAAATGCTCTGCTGCATCTGCATCGCCAAGTTCTCCAACCATTTGGGCCGCCTTAAGCCGTGCTTTGGGAGGAATCTTGGCATCAAGACAAATCTTTAAAATCTCATCCCAGTCCTTTGAAATATAATAATCCGTTAACACCGAGAATGTCTGTTTTAAAAGTTCTTTTTTTGCTTCTTCCCGGATCAGGGCTTCATCATCCAGTTTCCCACCCGTGGCTCCCACGGGGCTGAATACGGGCATATACTCAAAATTTTTCTTCCCCGGTTCAACAATACACCGATAAGATGCCGGAACTTCCATGGTTTCACTTAAGTGATCCCAGCCTTTTTTATAACTTGAACATTCATCATTAAAACAGACAAACAGGTAGGGGGTTCCCCAACCCAGTCCATCGCTAAAATTAAAGGGAGGGACTTCCCACAAGGTCATATCTGTTTCACAGTGGGGACACTGTGGTTTGTCCACTTTTAAATATTTTTCAAGAAGTTCTTCTTTTGTCTCAAACGCCATTATATCAATCTCCTTTGGTAGTCTATCTTATCTGGATTTGATCCTACTCAATCAAAGCGAGCACATCATCTTTGGCAACAGAATCTCCACTATTATAATTCACAGCTTTAATCACACCGCTTGCGGGTGCCGGCAGAGCGTTCTCCATTTTCATGGCTTCAATGACGACAACGGTTTCACCTTCATTGACAGAGTCACCCACACTCTTTTCATATTTAATTACCATACCCGGCATGGGTGCTGTGACTGGTGTTCCGGCGGATGTGGC
>NZ_JAUWQB010000072.1 GCF_030611305.1 Desulfobacula sp.
CTTGTTCCTGCGTTTTATGGTGCGTACATACATGCCCATATAAAAAGCATGTATTGATATATTTGTCAAGATAAATTTGAGTAGTCGTGTGCCTACAGGTTTTGAACTCAGATTCGATACTCGGCCTGATTTTATTGAATATTTTTACAAAAATCGGTAAAAATGAACCTACAACTGTCGAACACGAGGTAATCTCGGGGTGGCCTGGTATTATAAAAAAGAGTATGAAAAAGCCATTAAAAACTATGATATTGAAATCGAAATGGAACCTGAGAATCATGTGGCATATTTTAACCGGGCCTTTTGCTTTGCTGCACTGGGCAAAAATAAAGAAGCCCTTGATGATCTTTCAAAAACACTGAACCTCAAACCTGATTTTCACTGGGCAACCCGCTATAAGGCCGATCTGCTTGCTCAGCAGGAAAAAGAAGATACCAAACCCGAAACCTATAAAGAAGCTGTTAAACAAGACCCAGGTTCTATGTATGCCCTTCAGGCAGGCGCTTATCTCAACCAGGCAAATGCCAATAATATGAAAACCAAATTGGTCAATAGCGGGGTTGATTCAAGGATACTGATTCTTAAAGATTCCAGGGGCAGGACCTGGTATCTGGTAAGATCAGGAAGTTATGCAAATCAAGATGAAGCCCGAAAGGCTTCCTTATCATTAAAGGATAAAGCTGGCATCGACCCGGTGATTCGTCCTGCCGGCACCTGGTAAAGCAATAATGTCTATACAGATTTGTTGACAGGAAATTCCCGGCACAGCTTTAATACCCTGTTTTTGACCTCTTTTACGACCGCCTTTTTTGTCTGGTTCATCATTGCCATATCCATCAGCTCAATAATCTTTCGTATCTGAGGTTCTCCCATTCCCCTGGCTGAAACAGCTCCGCTTCCCAACCGGATACCGCTGACTTTCCCGGGGGTGTTCTCATCCTGCGGTACCACATTCCGATTCAGGATAATCCCTGCCGACTCCAGACAGTCTTCCGCAGATTTACCTGAAATACCCTTGGATGTCAGGTCAATTAACACTTGGTGATTGTCGGTTCCGCCGCTAATAATATGGTACCCTTTTTCCATCAAGGCTCCGGCCATAATCCTGGCATTTTGAATAGTTTTTTTCTGGATGGAAACAAATTTTTCTTCCCGGGCAAGCTTGAAAATCAACGCCTTTGCAGCTATAAGATTGACAGCACTGGTTCCCTGGCATCCCGGGAACACGGCTTTATCTATTTTTTTCCCAAAAATTTCTTTGCACAGGATTACCCCGCCTCTGCCCCCCATCATGGTTTTGTAACAGGTAAAGGTGACAAAATCACAATGGGGTATGGGGCTCGGGATTAATTTTGCCGCCACAAGGCCGGCCAGGTGGGCCATATCTGCCAGGAAAAAGGCAGATACCTCCCTGGCAATTTGAGACATTTTTTCATAATCAATCAACCTTGGATATGAACTTGCACCGGCAACAATCATTCTGGGTTTCACAAAATGAGCAATTTCCCGGACCTGGTCATAGTCAATCATTTCCGTTTCAGGATTTACCTTATAATGACTGAAATCAAAACATTTGCTGGTAATAGAGGCCTTATGCCCGTGGGAAAGATGACCACCGTGGGGCAGGCTCATGGAGAGTACTCTGTCTCCTGTCTTCAACACACTGAAATAAACTGCCAGGTTGGCGGATGTGCCGCTGTGAGGCTGGACATTGATATATTCGGCCTTAAAAAGTGATTTACCCCTTGTAATGGCCAGATTTTCAACCTTGTCAGCATGAATGCAGCCGGAATGAAACCGTTTCCCCGGATATCCTTCAATGGTTTTTGTATTGAACACTGACCCCATGATCTCCAGGATTGATTGAGGGGAATGATTCTCGGCAGCAATCAGGTTTAATGTGGTTTCAAGCCGATTTTCTTCATCGCTGACAAGTTTGGCCAGATCCGGGTCGTCATTGGATAAATATAACATAGGGTGATTTTTCTCCGATATTGTGACCATTTGGTTAAGTCTTGTTTTTATGGGTTTAACCGTGAATCGGCGTACCGCATGCTTTTAAGGAAACTTCGCCCATGATCTCAGCCAGTGTGGGGTGCGCATGGATAGTATGGGCGATTTCCCTTGCAGTCAATCCTTTCTGGATGGCAAGGGTTGCTTCGGCAATAAGGTCTGTTGCATGGGCACCGATCAAATGAACCCCAAGGACCTTATTCGATTTTTTTTCAACAATCATTTTTGCTGTTCCTGCCAGCTCATCTATGGCCTGGGCTTTCCCAAGGGTTCTGAAATTAACACTGAAAGCTTCCACGTCATATCCTTTTTTTCTGGCTTCAGATTCACTCAATCCAACCGTACCGATTTCCGGCATGGTGAAGATGGCTCCCGGGATCACATCATAATTCATGATACTCTTTTCACCCATGGCATTTTGGGCTGCTATTATTCCTTCATGGGAGGCCACATGGGCCAGCATTACCTTTTGAGGGCCAAGAATATCACCAATGGCATAAACGCCTTCCACGCTGGTTTCCAGCCGTTCATTGGCATCGATCCACCCCTGAGGCGTGGTTTTAAGGTCGATATTTTCCAGCCCTAAATCAGATGAAAGTGCAGATCTTCCAATACAGACCGCCATTTTTTCGGATTTGAGCATATTGATTTTTAATTTTTTGGGTTTTGGATTATCTGTAAACGGGGACATATCCAGATGGACGGAAATCTGATCATTTTTTATGTCGGCGGATTTAACGATGGTATCACAAAAAACTGCGATCTTTCTTTTTTTCATTTCCCTTAACAACAACTTGGAACACTCTTCATCAACAGAAGGCAGGGGAAGTAGTCTTGACAGGGCCTCAACAATGGTCACCTTTGACCCCAAAGCTGAAAATATAAAGGCGAATTCGCAACCGATCACCCCTCCCCCGACAATGACAATAGATTCGGGGATGTCATTCAATTGCAGGATATCATTAGACGACAGGATATGATGATGGTCAAATGGAAAATCAGCAACATTTAATGGTTTTGTTCCTGTGGCAAGAATAAGCTTGTCATAGCCAAGTTCTTTTGTGTTTCCATCGTTAAATGCAACCTCGACAGTCTTTAAGGATTTTATCACTGCCCTGCCCATTTCTACGGCAACACCGCTTTTTTTCAACAAAGCGGCAATCCCTTTTCTCTGGGTCGCAAGAATCTTATCTTTTTTTTCCATCAACGATGTCATATCAGGACTTACACTGCCCTGAACCTTGATACCAAAGTTATCTGCTTTTAAAAATTTAAGAAAAATATCTGCTGAGTTTTTCATAATCTTTGAAGGAATACATCCAAAGTTAAGGCAGGTGCCACCAAGCTCCTCCTTTTCAATCAGGGTTACATCTGCTCCCAACGCTGCTGCCCTGAGGGCTGCAACATATCCTCCCGGCCCTCCTCCAACGACAATAATTTTTGTTACCATACAAGTCTCCGTCCTGTTATTATTAAGGCCATTCAAACAAATTCCCTTAATTTTGATCAAACAAATTTGTTTTTTCATAAATTTGTTTAAATTTTATTTGACAATATCATTGTTGCAAGGTATTTTCCAATAATTATTAAAATAAAATTGTTTTTCCACAAATTTTTAGTTAAAAACGGAGAAACCATGAAGATTGACGATACCAATATTGATATTATCAGAGAATTGAAGCAAGGGAAGAAATCCTTTAAAAAGATTGCTGACAAACTCACCATTACAGAGAATACGGTTAGATCCAGGGTAAATAAGCTCCAGGAAGAAGGCGTCCTTGAGATTTGCGGCCTTGTTGACCCTGCAACACTTCCGGGCCACCGTGTTGTTATCATCGGAATCAAGCTGTCAGGGATGAATCTGGTTCAAAAAGGTAAAGAAATCAGCAAACTTAAAGGGGTTATTTCAGTAAATGTTGTTACAGGAAGATATGACCTGCTGGTTCTTGTTCTTTTTAAAAAAGGCTTTGGCCTGCTTGAATTTTATACCGAAGAAATCGCACAAATTAAGGGCATCAGATCTGTAGAAACATTTGTTGTATATAAATCTTATAATTTAAAGGTTCCCTATATTTTATAGTAAATAAAAATATAAAAGGATTGTTGTCATGAACACCTGTCTAAAAACCACACCTTTGAACAGATGGCATAAAACCGCAGGTGCGAATATGGCTGATTTCGGCGGATTTAACATGCCCTTATGGTATGAAACCGGAGTCAAAAATGAACACCTTGCCGTTTTAAAATCAGCAGGTATATTTGATACCAGTCATATGGCCTGTATCAACGTTAACGGGAATGACGCCTTTGAACTGATCAATTATTGTTTTACAAGGGACATTACCACACTTAAACAAGGTCGTTGTGTATACGGAGCCTTCTTAAATTCAGAAGGCCATTGTATTGATGATGCCATTGTTTACAAATTTTCAGATGTTTTTTTTATGATTTGCGTCAATGCAGGCATGGGTGCGGCCATTGCCCAACACCTTGATGCAAATACAAAAAGTCGGGATGTGAGCATTGAAGATTTATCTGGGAAAATTGCGAAAATGGATATTCAGGGCATCAATTCAGCCCGGATTCTTTCAAAAGTCATTCAGAATCCTGATACGGTTTTAGATATTATGCCGTATTTCTCATTTAAAGGAAACTTTAATGAATCTGTCCTAGGTGAATCTGAAGTCAAATTACTGGATGGCAGGCCGATATTATTATCAAGATCAGGATATACCGGCGAATTTGGATTTGAGATATTCCTTAACCCTGATGCCATCGTTAACCTCTGGGAAGACATTTTATCCGCAGGAAAAGATATCGGCATTACCGCCTGTGGATTGGGTTCCAGGGATTCTCTAAGGGCCGGGGCCTGCCTGCCTCTCTCCCATCAGGACATTGGAAGCTGGAAATTCATAAATCACCCATGGGATTTTGCACTTCCCTATAATAAAGATAAAACGTCTTTTACAAAGAGTTTTCTTGGGGCCGATGCTCTTTCACCCGCAGAGAGGGATTCGTTTACCTATCCGTTTGCAGGAGACTCTTTAAGAAAAGTCCCGGCCGGAGATAATACCCATGTAATAGATGAAACAGGAAAAATAATTGGTAAAGTGCTTACCTGTGCCACTGATATGGGTATCAGCTGGCACAAAGGGAATATTGTGAGCATCGGCTCAAAAAATCTTCCCCGGGATTTAAAAATAAAAGGCATAAGTTGCGGTTTTATCATGGTTTCAAAAAAACTTGAATCGGGTATGACAGTGACGCTTAAAGAAGGCAAAAGAGCGATAACGGCTACTATTATGACAGATATCAGACCTGATCGAACTGCAAGAAAAAAATGGGATAATTTTATTTAACACTTATTAATTGGAGGTTTTTATGAAAGAAATTAATGATCTTAACTTACCCGATGATGTCAAATACACAAAAGATCATGAATGGGCAAAACAAGACAGTGATACCGTAACGGTTGGGATTAATGATTATGCCCAGGATCAGCTGGGGGAAATTGTTTTTGTCGAACTTCCTGAAGTAGGTGATGCATTCTCTGAGGGGGATGAATTTGGAAGTGTAGAGTCTGTAAAGGCAGTTTCGGAAATGTATATCCCCATTTCAGGAGAAATTGTACAGATCAATGAAGCTCTTGAGGATGCACCTGAACTTGTGAACGAATCCTGTTATGATAACGGGTGGATCATCAAAGTAAAACCAGACGATGTTTCCGAACTGGATAATCTTATGGACAAAGCAGCATATCTTGACATGCTGAAAGGATAAACGCCATGCGCTATCTTCCACATACCAAAAAAGATATTGAAACTATGCTTAAGGTCGCAGGACATTCCTCTCTTGATGACCTGTTTAACTGCATACCGGATGATCTGAAAACAAAAAATACTATTGATATTCCGGAAAGCTTGTCCGAGTGGGAGCTCAATGCCCACATGGAAGACCTTGCTTCCGCCAATATCGCCTGTAAAAAATACAATTGTTTTTTGGGGGCAGGCAGCTATGATCATTACATCCCTGCCATTATACCTTACCTTATCTCAAGATCAGAATTTATAACGGCCTATACACCCTATCAACCCGAAGTCAGCCAGGGAACCTTGCAGGGAATTTATGAATTCCAGACCATGGTAACCGAATTGTTGGGAATGGATGTTGCCACAGCCTCCCACTATGATTGCGGAACTGCTCTTGCAGAAGCAGCACTTATTGCACTTAGAAAGAACAAAAAAGTAAATAAGATTGCTGTTTCCGGTCTTGTCCATCCAAGCCACAGACAGATCATTCATACCTATATCAGCCCCACAGGGTATGAAATCATTGAGATCCCCTACACAAAAGAGGGTCTTACAGATGTGGGGGCTCTCAAGGGTATGGATGACATTGCAGGGATAGCTGTTCAATCCCCGAACTTTTTCGGTAATATAGAAGATTTGAAAATCTTTAAGACCATAGCTGATGAAAAAAAGGTGTTGTTTATTACCTCTTTTACCGAAGCGATTGCCTATGGTCTGTTAAAAAATCCAGGCAGTTTTGGCGCCGACCTGGTTGCGGGTGAAGGCCAGAGTCTTGGTATCACCAAATCCTTTGGCGGCCCGGGCCTCGGTTTGCTTGCCGGAACTAAAAAACAAATGAGAAACCTTCCAGGGCGTTTAATCGGAAAAACAAAGGATGCAAATGGTGATGACGGATTTGTTTTGACCCTTGCTACAAGAGAACAGCACATCAGAAGAGAAAAAGCATCCTCCAATATCTGTTCCAACAATGGCCTCAATGCCCTGACCGCAGCAATATATCTTGCAACTACAGGAAAAATCGGCATCAGGGAAATCGCACAGCAAAATCACGATAACGCCGTATATCTTAAAACAAGCCTTGAAAAAGTCGGATTTGAATCTGCTTTTGATACGCCATTTTTTAATGAATTTGTTATGAAAGTCCCTGAGGGATTTGAACAGAAAAGAGATGCCTTGATTAATGACAAATGCACATTTGCAGGAATAAGTCTGGAACCCTTCTATCCTGAGCTGAAAAACCATTATTTATTCTGTGCAACAGAAACTATCTCAAAGGATGATATTGATCAACTGGCAAAGGAGGTACAATAATGAATCAGCAACCTGGAAGAAGCGGTCTTATTTTCAATGAACCGCTGTTATGGGAAAAAAGCCGGGAGGGCCGGTGTGCCATATCCCTGCCAAACTCTGATGTTGACAGGGTTGAACTTGATCCGGAATTGACAGGTGATGCACCTGAACTTCCACAGCTTTCCGAACTGGATGTGGTCCGACATTATACACGGCTTTCCCAATGGAATTTTGGCGTAGACTCCGGCATGTATCCACTGGGTTCCTGCACCATGAAATATAATCCCAAAACCAATGAGGTGCAGGCTGCCCGCCAGGGATTTGCCGGTGCGCACCCGTTTTCCGGGGATGAATTTTCTCAAGGTGCAATGGCGCTTATGTATAATCTTGAGCAATATCTTGCCCAAATAACCGGTTTTAATGCTGTCACCCTTCAACCGGCTGCCGGTGCCCACGGAGAGCTTGCAGGCATGCTCATGATCCATGCGTATCATGCAAAAATGGGAAAACAGCGATCCAAGATCATTATCCCGGATACCGCGCATGGTACTAATCCTGCCAGTGCCACCCTTTGCGGCTATGAATCCATCAATGTCAAATCCGGAGAAAAAGGAATTCTCGAACCTGAAATAATTGCCGCTGTCATGGACGAAGATACCGCAGGTATCATGGTGACCAATCCCAATACCCTGGGGCTTTTTGAATCCAATATCAAAGAGATAGCCGATATTGTCCATGCAAAAGGCGGGCTTGTCTATGGTGACGGTGCCAACATGAATGCTATCATGGGTATTGTTAAGCCGGGTGAAATCGGAATCGACGTTCTTCATTTAAATCTTCACAAAACGTTTTCAACTCCCCATGGCGGAGGGGGGCCGGGATCAGGACCTGTTGCGGTTACCAAAGCCCTTGAACCCTTTTTGCCCATACCAAGAGTTGAAAAGAAACTGGATTCCTATAAATTTGTTACGGATTGTCCTGATACCATTGGCAGACTTCATACCTTTTACGGACATTTTGGAGTCATGGTCAGAGCCTATTCATACATCCTTTCCATGGGAGCCAAGGAGCTTAAAAATGCCAGCACTCTCGCTGTTCTCAATGCAAATTACATCAAGGAAAGCCTGAAGGGAACGCTTAACCTTCCTTATGATCTGCCATGTATGCATGAATGTGTATTTAATGATGAATTTCAGAAAAAAGATCACATTACCACCATGGATATGGCAAAAAGACTTCTGGATTATGGTTTTCATCCTCCCACTGTCTACTTCCCGCTGGTTGTGGAAGGTGCATTTATGGTAGAACCCACCGAAACCGAATCAAAAGAGGATATTGATCAGTTTATTAATGCGGTAAAAGCCATTGTTAAAGAAGCCAAAGATGATCCTGAAAAGCTTAAAAAAGCACCGCTTTTGACAAAAGTCACGCGGCTTGATGAAGTTACAGCAGCAAGAAAACCATGCCTGAGAGGTTAAACCTGTCAAAGCGCTCTGCTGTATTCATGGACCTGGGTCTATTGGAATACGGCAAAGCGCTTGATATTCAGATACAGACATTACACTCAAAGATCAATAAATCTGTAAAAGAAGATTGGATTTTCTTTGTTGAGCACCCTCCTGTTTTCACGCTCGGGAAAAGAGGTGGAGAAGAGAACTTGGTTGTTTCAAGAGATTTTTTAACTGCAAAAAATGTTGGTATTGTTCAAACTGACCGGGGGGGAAATATCACCTATCATGGCCCTGGCCAAGCTGTCATGTATCCAATAGTCGATCTTGGAAAAAATAAAATAGGGGTAAAGGATTTCGTCCACGGCCTTGAAGAAATCATGAAGCTCACTGCAATGGATTTTAACATTGATGCAGACAGAAACCAAAGAAATCATGGCATCTGGGTTAGAAATTCAAAGATCGGAAGTGTAGGAATTTCAATCAAGAAAGGGATATCCTTTCATGGCCTTGCCATGAATATCAATCCTGATCTTGAGCCTTTTTCATGGATCAATCCCTGTGGTCTTACCAATGTATCCATGACATCCATTGAAAAAGAAATAAAACTCAGCGCAAACAATTATGACCTGTCCGATTATGATCTGGCAATGGAACGGATAAAGAATGCCTTTGTAAAGCATTTTTCATCCGTATTTAACTATTCAATCATAAGAAACAATGATTATTCAAAAAAAACGAAAAAGCAGCAAGCCGTCGTGGCTTAAAAAAAGCCTTCCCAAAGGCGGAGATTATCAACGGGTACGAGGCCTTCTGTCAAAAGCCAGACTGCACACAGTCTGCCAGGAAGCCAATTGTCCCAATATGTTTGAATGTTTTTCGAAAAATACATCCACCTTTATGATTTTAGGATCTGAATGTACACGGAACTGTAGATTTTGCAATGTTATCCCCGGCAGTCCTCTACCGGTTGATTCTGACGAACCCATGAGAGTTGCCAAGGCAGCCCTTGATTTAAACTTAAAATATGTTGTGGTAACATCTGTTACAAGAGATGACCTTGAAGATGGCGGCGCTTCTCATTTTGCAGATACAATTAAGGCCATTAAGGCCGCTCTGCCGGATGATCCGAAAGTTGAGGTTTTGATTCCCGATTTCCAGGGAAATATCGAGGCGTTGAAGATAGTTGTATGTGCAAAACCGGATGTATTGAACCATAATATTGAAACCATTCCCTCGCTCTACCCTTCTGTAAGGCCTGAAGCCAACTATCAGCAATCCCTTGATCTTTTGCAGAATGTACATACAATTGACGATTCAATGCCGGTCAAATCAGGAATCATGGTTGGCTTAGGAGAAACCATGGAAGAACTTGAACAGACCATGGCAGATCTTTTCAATCATGGCTGTGATATCTTAACTCTTGGTCAATATCTTCAGCCCACAAAAGCCCATCTTAAAGTTGAAAAATATTATTCCCCTGATGTATTTAAAGCACTTGAAAAAAAAGCCAGATGTATTGGATTTGAAAGAGTGGCCGCAGGACCTTTTGTTCGAAGCTCCTATAACGCCCAGGATCTATTTGGCTCCTAAGTACATTTTTTTTTAAAATTACCTGCTGTACTGATTTCAATATAAGATGTACCCTGCTTAACATCAAAGCTGCCTGCAAGAACAATAATCAAGTCATCTTCTTTAAATTGTTTATCATCTAACAACCGGCATATGGATTGTTTCAAGGGTTCTGTATTGGCGATATCCATTAGGATATGGTCTGAAAAAACTCCAAATGACAGGGATAATTGCCGCATCAAGCGTTTGTTGTATACTTGGGCATATATGGGATTGTCTCCCCTGTAAGCTGCAAGGGCAAGTATCGATTCGCCCGTTAGAGAATCAGCCACAATGGCTTTTGTGTTCAGTCTTAAAGAAGCTTTAACAGCTGACTTGGCAAGATAGGCCGTAATTTTATTTTCAAGGGTATAAGGAACATTAATAAAGCTGCTCTTCTTGTCCTCCACTTCTCTGGCAATCTTTGCCATGGTTCTGACAGCCACCTCAGGATATTTTCCATTGGCTGTTTCTCCTGAAAGCATGAGGGCGTCTGCATGATCCAGACAGGCATTGGCAACATCTGACACCTCTGCCCTTGTGGGTCTGGGCGATTCGATCATGGAATGCAGGATTTGGGTGGCAACAATCACCGGCCTTCTTTTTTCAATGCAGGTCATGACAATCTGTTTTTGAATCAAGGGGATTTGTTCTGTGGGGATTTCAACTGCCAGATCACCCCTTGCAATCATCACCCCATAGGCATGATCGAGAATCTCACACAGATTTTCAACACCCTGGGAGTTCTCAATTTTTGCAATAATTTTTATAGCTGATTTTTTTCTATCCAAAATCTTTTGAACGGCTATGACATCGTTTTCATTTCTCACAAAAGAATGGGCAATAAAATCCAGATCATTATCAGCGGCAAACTCAATAAATCTTTTGTCTTTCTCACTTAAAGCCGGAAGTTTCACATGAACGGACGGGATGTTGATACTTTTTCTGGCATTGATCACCCCATCATTTTCCACATGGCAGGTTAAATACTTGTCATCCTTATCCATGACCGCCAGTGCAATGTATCCGTCATCAATCATTATGGAACTGCCGATGGGAATATCCTTAACAAAATCCTCATAAGAGACACAGATAACCTTGCCTTTGGATTTTTCACCGGGGGCGCCTTTAATTCTTATGGTGTCCCCATATTTTACTGCCAAAGGTTTGTCGTTATCACAGGTTCTGATCTCAGGGCCTTTGGTATCTATGAGAATCCCTATTTTATCAGACACCTGTCTTATATTTTTGATCACTTTCAAGGCATCATCACGGGTCATGTGGGCAGTGTTCAGCCGGACAACGTTCATGCCTGCCCGATAAAGTCTTCCAATAAACTTAGGCGAACACTTTAAATTAGAAATGGTGGCGACGATTTTGGTTTTCTTCGGCATACACAAACCCTCCTTTACTACAGGTGTTGATGATAAAATTTTCTATGGCCGTTTTAGCATCAAAAGACGAAGATTTCAGTCTGTAATCCAGGTCACTTAAAAAAATTAATGATTGATTCAGCTCATTTAAAGAAAAATTCTCAGATTTTTGAAATACCTGGAACACAGGGTATGCATTCTGGGGATTGGGGGCAAGAAAAAGATCATTTGCCTTTCCTTTTTTTTTCTTTGTGCTTTCCCTTGATAGATATTCATCCTGCCCTTCAATAGCAGTTTTTGTCTGTTCATCATGAGCTATAATTTTGGGAAGCACGACCTGTTTGAAAGAATTAAAATTTACTTTTTTAAGGTCCGTGTTTTTATTTTTTTGATAAAATTGCTGGGTAAAACATTTCACCAGAATCAATTTTCGAATTTGATTTTCAAATGATTTTAATATCTGCAGGGGATGAAACCCTTCATTAAAAAGTGAATTTAAATAAAAAAGTGCGTTTTTAATGTCTTTCGCCATAAACGCATTGGTTAAATTAAATATGGGATCTTTTTTATCCCTTTTTACAACAGCTTTTACATCTGCTATTGAAATTGCCTGATTCTTACCGGAAAATGCGATCAGCTTTTCCAGATTCTGGGATAAAAGGTCAAGATTAAATCCTGTCAAATCCACCAGGGCATGAAAGGCCTGATTGTCGATGGTTTTTTCAGACTTTGACAGGATCTGACCCGCAACACTTTGCAACACAGTTCTCTGCTCATCCATGTCTGTTTTTCTTGCCCCTGCGGGAACAGAGCAGTCAATAATTAATCCTTTGTCCGCTAGTGCCTTATATATCTTTTTTCTTTTATCTATACGGGTGGTTGTGAGAATTAGAAAATGATTTAAAGGAATGCCTTTTTGAATAAAATCAATCAGATGGTCAAGGTCTGATTGTGAAAAATTGATATACTGACTACCCTGTTGTGTTTGAAACAAAGGGGCGTTTTTGACTGCCACAATTTTTTTGGAAACAAGAAATGAAAAGGTGGAGACCTGCTCAATGACATCCCCCATGGAAACAGAACCGCCTTCAAGGGTTTCCAGGGCAAACTGCATATTATTATTTCCAACCAAAAAAGAAGATGTGGTTTTAAACGCCTGTTTTACCAGATATGGCTCACCGTAAATCAGGACCGAACCAGGGATATCATCTTCTTGAAGAGAGTTGAAAAATGAGTCTAATTTATTATGTTTAACGTTGTTTTTATTTTGGGCCATGAGAAGGTCTTGAAAATTTAATTAAAAGGATAAAGGCAATCAGAGAAACCATCAGCCCGATTCCCTGTGACATGGAAATAAACTCAAAAAAGAAATCTCCTCTGAAATCCCCCCGAAAAAATTCAACAATGGATCTGAATAATGAATAAAGCATGATATAGCTTAAAAACACCATGCCGTTAAATTTCTTTCTTTTCTGAAGCCACAAGAGAACAAAAAACAGGATCAGGTTTGAAAATACTGAATAAATCTGGGTCGGATGCAGATACACTCCTATGGGTGCGAGACTTTCAGGGTTTGTAAATTTAACGGCAATGGGCAGGTCACACTCTTTCCCATAGCAGCACCCCGCAAAAAAACAGCCGACCCTTCCCACAGCATGGCCCAGGGCAACGCCCGGTGAGATAATATCAGCGGTTTTCCAGATGTTTAGGTTTTTCAATTTCAGGTAAATGGCTGTAGCCACAACAGCAGAAATAAATCCACCGAAAAAGACGAGTCCCCCATTCCAGATCTTAAAGATGTCCAACAGATTGCTTTTATAAACGTCAAAATTGATCAATACGTATAAGAGGCGTGCGCCCAAAAGAGCAGATACCAGGATAACAAAAAAAATATCGGTAATGATCCCGGAGGATATGCCATGGGGTTTTGCATTTTTTTGAGAAACCCACATCGCTGTCATAAATCCCAGGGCAACAAAAAGACCATAGGTGTAAAGATTAAAACTGCCGATATGGAGGAGAACAGGATGCATATACTTGCCTTTAAAAATCCGGGACTTTATTAAAAACAATGTGGTAGATCAATATACCCATTCCAACACTGATGGCGCTGTCAGCAACATTGAATGCCGGCCAATGGACAGACCCCATATAAAAATCAAGGAAATCCACGACCTTGCCATACCGGAATCTGTCAATCAGGTTTCCGATTGCACCCCCGAAAATTAAGGCCAGCCCATAGGAAAGAAAAATAAAGTCTGCTGCGCATCTTTTGTAAAACCATAAAACAAAAAGGGCAATCACAGACGACATGAACAGAAAAATAAATTTTCTGATTTCAGGGGACTGGGAAGCAAAAAAACCAAAGGCACCGCCCGGATTCAGGATATGGGTAATATTAAAAAATTTTTCTATAACAATGATATTATCATATAAAGCAAGATTTGTTTTGATTATATATTTGGTGATCTGGTCAGCAAAGATGACACATCCACTGACCAGAATTAATCTAAGCCATACTTTTGAAATCAGATTCACTTTACGTGTGACCTTCAGGTTACAATATCTTTTTTAAAGCCGTTGCACATCGCACACAGGTGGTGGGATGATCTGCATCATTGCCAATGGTGGTATCAAACCGCCAGCATCTTTCACACTTTTCACCGCTTGCTTTCTTGACTTTAATAGAAAGCCCTTCAATCTCTTTCCCCTGATAGGCTGTGTCATCAAGGGTATCCACAAGCACAGCACTTGATACAATAAAAATATCATTGAGATTTTCATTTAAATTCTGAACCTGAACTTTTAGTTGTGTATCAGGCAGTTTGATTTCAAGGGCTGCATCCAAAGGATGACCGATCAATTTTTCGGTTCTTGCTTCTTCCAGAGCTTTGGTGACTTCACCTCTCAAGCTTCTGATGTTCTCCCAGATATCCGCCAGTTCTTTGTCTTCCCATTCATCATTAAGCTCAACCATGGATTTAAGATGAATACTGTCTTTTTGATCCGAACTTCTGGGCATGTGCTGGTATATTTCATCTGCTGTAAACGGTAGAATCGGAGCCATAATCTTTACAATGGCATCCAGAATAATAAACATCACGGTCTGGGCATCGCGCCGCAATGGATCTGCCGCAGGAGAGGTATACAACCTGTCCTTTATAATATCCAGATAAAAAGAAGACAGATCCACTACACAAAAATTATGCAGGGTATGATAAATGGTATGGAACTCATATTTGTCATAGGATGTGAGTGCCCGTTTTACCACATGATGAAGTCTGTGAAGAATGAACCTGTCAAGCTCGGACATTTCTTTAATGGATCTTAAATCCTTTGTGACGTCAAAATCGGAAAAATTACCCAGCATAAACCGGCAGGTGTTTCTGATACGCCGGTATGCATCTGACAATTGTTTAATAATATTATTGGAGATACTCACATCTCCCTTGTAGTCAGCCGAAGTTACCCAAAGCCTTAGTACATCAGCGCCATACTGTTTAATCACAGAGTCAGGCGCCACAACATTTCCTACAGACTTGGACATCTTCCTGCCATTTTCATCTACGACAAACCCATGGGTGAGAACGGCTTTATAGGGTGCCTTGCCTGTTCTTCCGACACCGGTCAGCAAAGAAGAGTGAAACCAGCCTCTGTGCTGGTCACTCCCCTCAAGGTAGAGGTCTGCGGGCCGTACAAGCCCTTCTCTTTCATCCAGAACTGCTGCATGGCTCACACCTGAATCAAACCATACATCCAGAATATTATGATCCTTTGTAAAGTCAATGGATCCGCATTTTTCACATTTGGCACCATCAGGCATCAAAAATTTTGCATCTTTGTCAAACCAGATATCAGAAGAGTGCTCTGTGAATAATTCATGGATTTTGTCAACAGATTCCCTTGTGACATAGATTTGCCGACACTCTCTGCAATGAAATATCGGAATGGGAACACCCCAGGAACGCTGCCTTGAAAGACACCAGTCAGGGCGGTTTTCTATCATGGAATAGATTCTTTCCCGGCCCCATGATGGAATCCAGTGAACATTATTGATTTCATCAAGGGTTTTCTGCCGAAGTTTAAGCTTATCCATGGAGATAAACCATTGAGGTGTTGCCCTGTATATAACAGGTTTTTTACACCGCCAGCAATGGGGATAGGAATGTGACATGTTTTCATTTTTTAACAGGCGATTCAGACTGTCCAGCTTCTCATTAATATTTTTATTGGCTTTAAAAATAAATTCACCGGCAAAATGCTCCACATCCTTTGAAAACACGCCATTGTCTTCAACCGGTGAATAACACTCCAATCCGTATTTTTTACCCACAATATGATCATCTGCGCCATGCCCGGGTGCTGTGTGAACGCAGCCTGTACCGGCATCAAGCGTTACATGATCTCCCAAAATAATCAAAGAATCCCTGTCATAAATCGGGTGCTTACATTTTTTATTTTCAAGATCCTTTGAGGAAAACTCTTTTAAAATTGAATAATTTTCAAATCCCAAGGTTTTCATTACCGGGTCTGCCAGATCCCTGGCAACAATCAGAATCCCATGGTCTTCCGTCTTGACCGCTGCATAGACAAAATCCGGGTGAAGACAAATGCCCAAATTGGCAGGAATAGTCCAAGGGGTTGTGGTCCAGATCACAACAAATATATCTTCTTCAACACCCGGCAGAATATCGGACAGATCATCTTTTACCGGAAACTTCACAAAAATGGACGGAGAAGTATGGTCATGATATTCAATCTCAGCTTCGGCAAGGGCGGTCTGGCAGTTACAGCACCAGTAAATAGGCTTTTTGCCTAAAAACATATCTCCTGAGAGTGCAAACTCTCCGCACTCTTTGGCAATCCTGGCTTCATAGGGGTAATTCATTGTCAGATAAGGGTTGTCCCATTCACCCATGACACCGAACCGTTTGAATTCCTCACTTTGAATATCGACAAACCTGGCAGCATAAGATCTGCATTCCCTTCGAACCTGAACGTTTGTCATCTCTCTTTTCTTTTTCCCAAGCTTTTTGTCCACATTATGTTCAATGGGAAGTCCGTGGCAATCCCAGCCCGGAATATACGGGGCATTAAACCCGGCCATTTGTTTTGATCGAACGACAATATCTTTTAAAATTTTATTGATTGCATGTCCCATGTGCAAATGACCATTTGCATACGGAGGGCCGTCATGGAGAATAAAGAGTTCCCTGTCTCTGGATTGTTCTCTTAATTTCTGATAGATTTTCTTTTCTTCCCATTCTTTTAACTGCTGGGGTTCACGTTGCGGAAGATTGGCCTTCATGGCAAATTTTGTTGACGGCAGATTCAAAGTTTTCTTATATTCCATTGTTCCTCCGGTATTCGGATCAGTTGGTGTTCAATAGTTGAGCCTTTCTTTGTACGGCCAAATCGTTAAAATGTCAAGAAATAACAAGTAAAATCAAGATGATCGCAAGTAACTTTTTTTAAACCCAGCCACATGCCCGTTCAGGCTGGTTCACATTTCCGTCGCGGGATAGAACGTTTTGACAGGCTCTATGTCTGACTTCACTTGTGGTGGAAAAACTCGCTGCGCTCAAACAATTCCCACTAAATTTACTATGGCAGCGGGGAATAAAAGAAATTCAGATACTGTATGTTGTGGTAGGGTAATTTTAAATAAAATGCGGACTCCACAGAGGATAGTTCTCAGGGTTTATGGACAATGAAATAAGAAACCCTATAGCCAGAGTACCAGAACTTTTGTCAAACATTTTTTGTAAATATTTTTAGACAACACTCCTCTCTCCCGATTTGAATCGGTTTTTTTAAATATCTAAACCGGATTGATTCAAAAAAACAA
>NZ_JAUWQB010000113.1 GCF_030611305.1 Desulfobacula sp.
CTAATATGAGATTTTAAAAGGCTAAAAACAAAATCAGGTGAAATAGCAAACGATATGAGCAAAAAAAAATTGAAAAATTGGGTGAAATTTAATAGGGATATTATATTTCTGCTATATTTTGAATGGTTTCAACACCCTTTAGTAGTGATTGAAGGACAGAACCGCTAATCAGCCACAGGGCTTTAAACTCACGTTGCCTGGTGGCAGGGTCATCCATTACAATATGTGCACAGAATACTTTAACATTAGTGTTACTCCTTTATGGCCGCCTGCTTAAGAAATGAAAGAACTGCCTCAAGCTCCAGATACGGGTTTTTCTGATATGAATGGAAGGAGTACTGTATTGGCGGGGTTTGGGGGTTCGGCCTTATGATCACCGCTGAATTTTTTAATTGTTGGAGTAATTGACAACGGATGATAATGTTGATATTATTTCCAACATGAAAGCCATTCAACTCATTTGCACACATATCATCTATTCTGAATCGGCATTTGCGGAATTGGTATTATGGCGGCTGCCAAAGCCACTGGATGGATCTCTGCACGACTTCAAATACAGGCTTGCGTATGTCGTACGTGGCAAATGCGTTTTGCGCTATGATAATGAGACCGGAAAGGGCGATCACCGACATTTCGTTGGGGAAGAAGGTGTCTACATTTTCACGACACCGGAGCAGTTGATCGCTGATTTCCAGAATGATGTTGAGAGGTGGAACCATGAAAATCGTAACTCTTAATGTACGGGATCCTGCCGATTCAATGGCAGATTTTACACGGGCTTGGAAAACAGGGAAATCCCAAAAGTCCGCACGCATTTCCTTTGCGTCTCCTGAGTTGCTTTGGCGGGTTTTAACCGAAAAGCGCTGGGGATTGCTTAAGGTTCTGTGCGGAGCAGGTCCTGTATCAATTCGAGAAGCAGCTCGGCTCATTGGACGTGATGTAAAGGCCGTTCACGGCGATGTTACAGCACTTCTAAACGCCGGAATACTTATTCACACTGACGATAGACGCATCGTTTTTCCATTTGAAGCTGTTAAAGTTGAATTTTTATTGCATGCGGCATAGCCGTTCACTACTTGAAAGTGGAAATTAGAAATTAGGGAGGGATGAAACGAGTTACGAGTTGTATGTTTACAAATTAAGGGAAGAGTTATTAGATATGGTTTGAAACAACAAAAAAATAGGGGAAAGAAAACCAATGCAGCAAAATTTTGAAGAGATAACAAAAGGATTAATAAGGCTGCCCAAACGGGAACGATTAGAGATAGTCCGATTTCTCTTATTTCTTGATAGCAGATCTTTGGATACTGATATTGAATCTGCATGGGAAGAAGAGATAATGGATAGGGTCCGTGCTGTTGATGAGGGGAAAGCCACTGGTATTGATTACAATAAAGCAATTAAAGAAATTGAACAACTGTTTATATTATGAATATCGTAATACTCCAGCAGGCATTTGAGGAATTGAAAGATGCAATAGCTTATTATGAAGAACAACAGTCTGGATTAGGATTAAAGTTTAAAGAAGAAGCAGACCAGCATATCAATTGGATTTTAAGCAATCCAACTGTTTCACGACTCCGAAAACGAAGTTACCATCGCGTCAATCTAAAAGTCTTTCCATACTATATAGCGTACATGATTCGAGGAGAAACTTTGTGGATTCTTGCTATAGCACATGGGCATCGTAAGCCGGAATACTGGATAAATAGAGAGTAGGGAATCAACTAACAGAAGCTTATTCTCTTTGGTAGTTATGAGCTATGCAACCTGGCAATTTGTCTTTGTAATAATCACTGATTTCGTTTAATACTTGCGCAAAAGCAGGAATGGATGCCTCAATGACATTATTTGAATGAATATGTTTATGATGAGGAAATGTCTTAACTTCCTGGTGATGCGGTGCCATATCATATTTGAAAATATTCATTTACGAGCACAATTCAACTCCCTGCAACTCATTACAATCCTTTTGCAATCGCTCTAATGTTTCACTTAGACAGAACCTCAAAGAACGCATGTGACATCTCATAATCATAATGCTACCCGGTATTTGACGGTAGGCAAAACACCCCTTGAAAGGATGTATAAAATGCTGTCAAAGCTATATTCCATAAGGCGGAACAAGGAGTTCGATCACTCTCACCTGAGCTTCACACGTTAAAGCGATACAAAGAAGCTCTCAAAAATAGTTTATTTTGTTACACAAAATAATAATTTTATGATTGACTTTATGTCAAAAAAACTAAACAATATCCCTTATTTAATAACAATACTTTAACAAATTTATATTTTATGATCAACTAAGGAGACGATGTTTAAAAGAGATATAATAGGAAAGCTGTCTGCCTGGGCAAAAATTAACGGCCGAAAACCCCTGATTCTGAGAGGGGCAAGACAAGTTGGTAAAACCACGGCTGTGAACATGTTTTCAAATCTATTTGATCAATATATTTATCTTAATCTTGAACTGAAAGAAGAGAAAAGAATTTTTGAACAAGAATATTCAATCGACGAATTGATTCGGGCAATTTTTTTTTATAAAGATCAGGTGAGAGGGAATGGTAAGGTTCTCATATTTATCGATGAAATTCAGGCTTGCCCTTCAGCTGTCTCATACCTGCGGTTTTTTTATGAAATTTTCCCGGATCTTTATATCATTGCGGCGGGGTCTCTTTTAGAAACCCTTATCGATACTCATATCAGTTTCCCTGTAGGAAGAGTTGAGTATCTTGTGATGAAACCATTAAATTTTAAAGAATTTTTAAATGCATTAGACGAGAAAAGCAGTCTGGATATCATTAATAATACTATACCTGTGCCCGATTTTGCTCATGATAAATTAATGAAACTTTTTCATATTTACTCAATCATCGGTGGGATGCCGGAAATTGTCCAAAAATACTCAGAACAAAAAGATATCCTTGCATTGAATAATTTATTTGATGGCTTAATTGTTTCATATCTTGATGATGTTGAAAAATATGCACGAAATCATTCAATGGCACAAGTCATAAGGCATGCCATCTCAACTGCATTTTATGAGGCCGGAAATAGAATAAAATTTCAGGGATTCGGAAATTCCAATTATAAGTCAAGGGAAATGGGTGAAGCATTAAAAGTGTTAGAAAAAGCAATGTTGATTTATCTTTTATATCCTTCATCCTCTGTTGAGCCTCCATTGCTGCCAAACATCAAAAAATCTCCAAGACTTCAGGTTCTCGATACAGGCATGCTCAATTATTTTGCCGGATTTCAAAAAGATCTGTTTGGAACAAAAGATATTGATTCTATTTATCAAGGTAAAATAGCAGAACATATTGTAGGCCAGGAACTTTTAACTTGTGATACATCCCCGCTGTATAAACTTAATTTCTGGAGCAGGGAAAAAAACCAGTCCAGCGCTGAAATTGATTTTCTCATACAATTCAAAAACATGATAATACCCGTTGAAGTAAAAGCCGGTGCAACGGGCAGGCTTCGTTCATTACATCAGTTTATCGACCGCGCACCACACAATTATGCAGTGAGAATATATTCCGGTCAGTTAGAAATTAATCAAATTAAAACCTTAAACGGGAAAGATTTTATATTATTGAACCTTCCGTTCTATTTAGCCGGGCGTATTTTTGAATACCTTGAATGGTTAATGTCTCACTAGTGCAAAAGCGCACAATAAGTTTGAGATCATTAAAGGTGACGGATAGTCAGCAATTACGCGTGACCTTAAACGTTATTTTTTAGGGTATTCCTCTAAAAGCAAAGCCCCATCAAAAAACTGAAGTTAAAGGAATACCTATAATATTCCGGTCAAGATAAATTACATTGTCACCCCTGTAAAGAACAATGCCAAAGGGCACCCTCTTATTTGTCTGGGATGCAATAAAGCTCTTCATACCACGAAGAGACTGCTTTTTGACCTGCACTCCGCCCTTAACCTCAATGGGGATCAATTTATCCTGATATTCAATGACAAAATCGACCTCAGCACCGTTATTTGTACGCCAGTAATATACAGAAGCCCCTTGAACAGTGTTGATTATTTCTTTATATATCTCAGTAAAAACATGGGTTTCAAGAATTGCACCCCATTGCATGCAGTTCATCATATTCTCTATGCTGGTGTTTTTTAAAAAATAATTCATCAAACCAGTATCAAAACAAAATAATTTTGGTGATTTTGTAATCTGTTTTTTCTGGTTCATATGATAAGAGGAAAGCACAGTGCTCTGAAACGAAGTGCGCAATATGGAAATATATCTTTTTATGGTCTGAACCGACACCCCTGTATTACCGGCAATGGCAGACATGTTCATGATATTTCCGGAATAAAACGCAATAAGCCGATATACGTGTTGAAATGTATCAATATCACCGACCTGGGCCAGGTCCCTCAGGTCTCTTTCAATATAAGTGCTGACATAATTTTTAAACCATAGTAATCCTGCCTGCCTGGTTTTCAGGTTATGAATTTTAGGGTACCCGCCAGACAAAATAAAGCTGAGCAGTTCCTTATCACTCACCTGGCCAAAGGTACTGCTGACAGTCTTGAATAAGGTATCAATCGTATCTGTTGAAATAATTGTGCGAATAAATTTGTTTGATGTAAGTTCCAGCGCTTCTGATAAAGAAAATGGCAAAAGCTCCAGTCTTCCGGTCCTTCCGGCAAGCGATTCAGTGATAGATTTGAGCAGCAAAAAGTTTGTAGAACCAGATAGCAGTATCTGATTGTTAAATCCGCCGTCTACCAGCAACTTTAACGAATGAAACAGTTCCGGGGCTTTCTGCGCCTCATCAATGGCTATGCTGCTGTCAATGGTTTTAATAAACAGCCCGGGATCATCCTTGATTCTAAGAAGCAGCTCCCTGTCATCCAGTGAATAATAGCGCCAGTTTTCATCTCCACCAATATAATGATTGATTAGTGTGGATTTTCCGGACTGTCTCGGACCGGTTATAGAAACAATGGAAAAAACATCAAAATTTTCCGGAATGTAAGGAATTATTGTTCTATTTTTGAAATGCATAATATATATTTACCATAAAATTTTGAAATGTCAATTAAAATTTCTATGGTAAATTCAGTCCAGAATATCCTTTTCAAGGAGCATGGCAGTTTCCTTAACAACGCCTTCTCCTATTTTTAATATACCCCCACAGGGTCGGGATTGATACCCCTTAAATTATAGCTTAAAGCAAACTATTGTTATGGACTTTGCAACGGATGATCCTTTCAACCCAAAAATTGCAGACGACAACGTTCAAATCACACAATTGACATTTGGGACAAATAGTTTTAGAAGATATGAGTCTTAAAGAAAATTTAAACCACTGGCTTTTAGGAGGAAAAATGAAAGCAAAATATAATATCAAATCCGTTGTGACTATAGTGGTCGTTGTGTTGCTGGGATTTTTGATTTCCGGGTGTTTCGGTCTTGGTTCGTCACCAAAATCGGAAGAAGATTCATCTGCCGATCAGCCCAAGTCAAGGGAAACCACAGCGGTTTATTATGATTTTGAAGATGTATTAATCCCCATGGAGCTTTCAATCGTAAAAAACAGGACCGTTGTTATATTGACACCCGGGTTTACGTCAGGCCTCATTACACTTAAGGGCAGGGTGGAAAGACAATCTCTGTTTAACTTCTTTAATAATAATATGGCAAAAGACAATTGGACTGTTATCAGCCAGATCAAGTCTCCCGGTATCACCATCATGGTTTTTCAAAAACCTTCAAGAACCTCGGTTATAACCATCCGGGACGAGCAGATATATACCTATGTTGAGGTGGGTGTGGCGCCAACTATTACAGGAGGATCAGGTCTTTCCGGGTCAAACCTGATAGAATAATGGACTTTCAAAACAAACATATTCTTTTTGGGGTTACAGGGGGAATTGCCGCATATAAAGCGGTTGAGCTTTTAAGGCTGTTAAAAAAGGCCGGAGCCAATGTCAATGTGATCATGACCGGCAGTGCCCAGAAATTTGTCGGTAAAACCACTTTTGAGGTATTGTCTGAAAATCCGGTATTATCGGATCTATTTTTTGATACCGATTCTTCCATAAAGCATATTGATCTTGCAGCAAGGGCGGATGCTGCCATTATTGCACCGGCAACCGCAAATACCATTGCAAAGTTTGCCCATGGTATTGCAGATGATGCATTGTCCACAACATTGCTGGCGGTAACCTGCCCTGTCATGATCTGTCCGTCCATGAACACGGATATGTACCAGAATATCCGCGTACAGCGAAACCTTGATATTCTTGAAAAGGACGGATGGCAGATCCTTGATCCTGATTCAGGTGTGCTGGCATGTAAAACTGTGGGAACAGGAAGACTGCCTGATTCTGGCTTTATTTTTGACAGGGTTGAGGCCATGCTTACCAAAAAGGATTTAAACGGCAAAAAAATCCTGGTTTCAGCAGGCCCCACGGTTGAAGCCATAGACCCTGTCAGATTTGTGAGCAATCATTCATCCGGGAAAATGGGATATGCCATTGCCAGGGCGGCGGAAAAAAGAGGAGGGCAGGTGACACTGGTGTCAGGCCCTGTCAGCCTTGAAGCACCTGCGGGTGTTGAGTGTATTGATGTGGTAACCTGTGAAGAAATGGCCGATCAAATGCTTGCCGGCCTTGATCAGGCTGATATTATTATCAAAGTCGCAGCCGTGGCTGATTATAAACCAGTAGAACCTAAAACAAGTAAAATAAAGAAAAAAGACAATAATAAAGATCTTTCCATTTTAATGATCCAAAATCCTGATATTTTAAAACTTATCGGAGAAAAAAAAAGAAAGAATCAGTTCCTGGTCGGGTTTGCTGCAGAAACCAACGATCTTGAAAAAAATGCATTAATGAAAATGCAAAAGAAAAATCTTGATATGATTGCTGCCAATATTGTGGGATCAACAGACTCGGGATTCAAGGCAGATACCAACAAGGTAAAACTTTTTTTTAAGAATGGCTCATCATTCGATATCCCTTTGATGGAAAAAGGCAAGGTGGCTGATATCCTGATCGATCATATTATTGATAAAATGGGATAGATTTTAAAATGGGTGCAGATGTTCAAAATGATCCGGATTCAATAAAGACAGAGTTTATCCGGGTGATAAAAGATTTTTCACAATATCTATCCGGTCAAAAAGAAGCAGGGAATACTTTTCTTGACATTTCAGAAGAATCTGAAGCCTTGATAAACAATTGGGGTAGTATAAGCCGGGCACAGGACACTTTTTCTTTTGAAGGTCCTGAAACCGCAGATGTTTTTATCATAGATAGTGAAGCCGGTTTTTTTAAAGGGGAGGGCGGGGCGCTTTTAATCAAGATTATCGGGGCCATGAAGCTCACTTCCGATTCAGTTTTTATCTGCAATGCAGGTGATGCAAGATCTGTCTATAAAAAAATAAAAACTATTTCTCCCAAAGTTATCATTACTCTTGGGACAAGGGCCGGCCAATCTTTATTGAATATTAAACAGCCCCTGGAAAAATTCAGGGGAAAGTTTCATGAATATCATGGAATTAAAGTTATGCCCACTTTTCATCCATCCCTGCTTTTAAAACAACCTGAATACAAACGCCAGGTCTGGGAGGATATGAAACTTGTGATGAAATTATCAGGATTGAAAGATGGTTCTTGATACTTTTATTGATACACTCATGGCTGAAAAAGGGTATTCCGTCCATACATGCAGGGCATACCGGGCTGATGTTTTATATTTTATTCAATTTTTTCTGGAAGATCAAAAACTGGACGATACTCAATACCGGAAATTGTTTCCGGCGTATCTGAACAGGCTTGATAAGGATGCTGTCAGAAGCTTTCTTGCCCATCTTGTGAGATCAGGCAAATCTAAAAGGACAGTATCAAGAAAGCTGTCTTCACTTAAGGCATTTTTTGAATATCTTGTTAAATCGGGACAGCTGAAGATAAATCCCGCAGACTCGGTGCCTTTTCCTAAGCTTGAGAAAAGCATACCCAAATTTTTAACCATTGATGATCTGTTTCAACTCCTGGATTCCATCAAGACAGAGACCTGGTTTGACAAGAGAAATCTTGCCATGTTTGAAACTTTTTATTCCACGGGCATGCGTGTGTCTGAAATGGAAGGCCTGAATATCCAGGACATTGACTTTAAAAGTCAAATGATTAGAGTCTTTGGGAAAGGCTCAAAGGAAAGAGTTGTCCCTGTTGGCAAAAGAGCCTTGAAGGCCGTAACAGATTACAGGGCATCTTTGAAAGAAAAGTTTATTCCGGTTTTTGTGAATAAGAATTTTACACGATTAAGTTCCCGGTCCATAAGAAGGATACTTGATAAAATAGTAAGGGAGTGCCAGTTGAATCTGCCTGTTTCACCCCATATGCTGCGTCATTCCTTTGCAACGCATATGCTGGATTCGGGTGCGGATTTAAGGGGGATTCAGGAAATCTTGGGGCATGTAAGCTTATCCACTACTCAGATCTATACTCATGTGAGTATGGACAGATTAATGCAGGTATATGACAAGGCGCATCCAAGGAGCTGATATGGATAAAGAAATATTTCACGGAACAACTATTCTTGCTGTAAGGCATAAAAACAAAGTTGTTGTGGCAGGGGACGGGCAGGTGACGTTGGGAAGTGTTGTCACAAAACACAAAGCAAGAAAAGTCAGAAGAATTTATAATGACAAGATTATAGTCGGTTTTGCAGGGGCCACGGCAGATGCATTGACCCTGTCTGAAAAACTTGAACAAAAACTGGAAAGATATAGCGGAAGTCTGACAAGGGCGTGTGTGGAACTTGCCCGGGACTGGAGAATGGATAAATATTTAAGACGTCTTGAGGCTATGATGATCGCAGTGGATAAGGAGAACACTTATCTGTTATCCGGCAACGGGGATGTGATTGAACCCGATGACGGGGTGATCAGTATTGGTTCGGGCAGTACCTCTGCCCAGTCAGCCGCAGTTGCCCTGCTTGAAAATACCAAGTTGGAACCAAGAACAATTGTAGAAAAAGCCATGAAGATAGCTGCCAATTTGTGTATCTATACAAATCATCATATCACTGTGGAAGAACTATAATTGTATAATTGGGGTCAGGCTTGCTTTGTTGTCGTTATTTTGAAAAATAACGACAACAAAGCAAGCCTGACCCCAT
>NZ_JAUWQB010000027.1 GCF_030611305.1 Desulfobacula sp.
CATTGAAAGAATGTTGTGTTTTTTGCCTTTAAATTTTGACAGCCCTTCATATCCGGCTATGGCGGTGTCAGCCATAACCTCACCAATCACGGTTTCTCCTTTATGGGCCAGTTTTACATTCTCAACACTGGCACCGGTTACTTCGGCAACCGCCTTTACTCCTTTTACATTCTTTGACCAGATTTCAGCTACACCACCGCCGTATGGATAATAAACGCCGCCGGTTCCGCCTGTACCGATGCTGATAAAGGTTGTCTTTGCAATAGCCACCCCTGTAAAAACCAGGGCTAAAAATATAATGGATAGAATAATATGCGTTCGTTTCATTGGGCTAATCTCCTTATCTTAAATTATTTGCTCATGGTTTTGATGATCAGATCGATTTTTCCCGGTGCAGCAATCACATTCTGTACCGGATATGTGAACTTTGCAGTTTCTCCTGGTTTTATCAAACCTTTCTTGATTTTTCTGGGAAGTAGTCCGCCGACAGCCTTGCCGTTTGCAAGAAAAATATTGACCTTGAACCGCTGGTCTTCATTACTGATGTTTTTGACGGCTACATTAAAATGAAGCGTATTTGCACCAGCCCATTTTTTAATAACACATGAAAAATTTTCCAAAGAGGCTTCAGGCGCAATTATCTTGTTTAAATCTGAATCTTTGGCACAGGAAAAGACTTCTCCTGGTTTGGGAGTTACCGTCATACATCCGGTCAGGGCAAGCACACCTGCTGCGAAAATTAGCAATAACCATGAAAATTTAATTTTACTTTGATTCATAAGATTCTCCTTATTTAATAATTGATGGATTTTAGTGCACCCCGTTTTAGGCAATAACTTTATAAATAACTGCAATCATGGTGCCAGAGGGCATTTATTTTTTTTTATGTCGTTATTTCAATAAGTTATTCATGGGGGAGAGGGGATAAACAGGGTAGGGATAAGAAAAGTGTGCGGTTTTGTTCCGCACTTTTCGGGCGAAAACCGCACATTTTACCGAATTCTATTCATTTTCAAGGGAGTGTTATTATCTGACAATCTGGTTGGCCATGACAAGAAGGGACATGGGAATCTGGATATTGATTATTCTGGCAGTCTTCATATTCACTGAAATATGATAGTGATCAAGGACAGAAGAGGGAATATCCGAAGGGTTCCTCCCGTTTAAAATCAGTATGGCTTTTTGGGCCGCTATTCTGCCCAGTTCATAATATTTAGGGACAAAGCCCAGCAGGACAGAGTCTTCAGGAACCATGCTCCCGACTGAAGACAGGGACGGTATCTTGTATCCGTTTACCTTTTCCATGATTTCCTTCCCCAAAAACTTTATCATGGAATCTGCCGGGAGAAAAACCGCGTCAACGTTGTCTTTCATCTGGGGCAGAATTTTTAAAATGTCCTGTTTCCGGGAAATTCTATATTCTTTGAGAGAAAAATTAAGCAGGTTTTCCAGCCGTTTTACATTGTTTCTTTGAAAAATGGAATTCTGCTCTTTGGGGTTATAAATGATTCCCAGTTTTTTATAATTAATGACTTTTTTTAAGGTCTTTAGTTGGTTTATTACTGATACCTTGTTGCTGGCACCGGTGGCATTATTTTTGGAGCTCTCCCAGCTGGCAATGATTCCTGATCCAACCGGGCGGCTGACAATATTAAAAACAACAGGCGTATCCTTAATCCTCAATAAAACAGACTTGGTAGCTGTTGTGCCAAAAACATAGATGATATCGACCGGGTTGCTTTGAATCTGTGTTATGATTTTTTGGAGTCGAAAATTATCCTGATCCGCATTATATTTGGTCAATACTATGTCATAAGTGCTTTTATTCAGTTCATCAATAAAGCCTTTTTCAGCAATTGTTTCACCGCGCCACGTAATCATTGCAATGCAGTACTCTTTTGCAAAGAGGGGTCCGGGAGCAATAATAAAAAAAAACAGACCCAAAATACATGGGATAAAGAAAAATAAACGGATCATTTACCCTTCCTTTTGTTTTCCTTTTGGTATTTTTTTATCCTGCGTGTCAGGGAATGCCGGCTGATGTCAAGCAGGCGGGCCGCCAGGGTCTTGTTTCCTTTTGTCTTTTTTAAGACATCATCAATGATTTGTTTTTCAACTTCTAACAATACTGTATCAATGGGAGTACTCTTTTTTCCCTGGGCATGATTTGTCGGGCCCTGAAATTTTAATTCCGGAATTCCAGATTTTTTATATTCGAGTATTTCCCGGGGAAGAAGACTTTTATCAACCGTATCTCCCCTACAGAATATAACAGCCCGTTCAATGACATTTCTTAGTTCCCTGACATTGCCATACCAGGGGTAGGCATTAAAGATGTCCTCAACTTCAGGCAGCAGGGTTTTGGGAATCTTTCCCATATCTCTGGAGAATTCCTCCAGAAAGTAATTGCTCAACGCCAGGATATCATCTTTTCGTTCCCTTAAAGGAGGCGCATGAATGGAAACAACATTTAAACGGTAATAAAGGTCATTTCTGAATTTTTTCTTTTCAATTGCCTTTATAAGGTCCTGGTTTGTAGCGGCAATGATTCTGACATCCACTTCAATATCCTTACCGCTGCCAAGCCGTTTGAACTGTTTTTTTTCCAGGAATGTCAGCAGTTTGGCCTGGATAGACATGGACATTTCTGCAATCTCGTCAAGGAAGACAGTCCCATTGTCTGCAATCTCCAATAGCCCTTTTTTGGACTGTTTTGCATCTGTGAACGCCCCTTTTTCATACCCGAAAAGTTCGCTTTCAATTAAATTTTCCGGTAGAGTGGCGCAGTTAATTTCCATAAAAGGGGCTTTTTTTCTTTTACTTTTAAAATGAATTGCACTTGCAACAAGTTCCTTGCCTGTGCCGCTCTCTCCTAAGACAAGCACAGTGGTATGATCGGTTTTGGAAAGGATTTCAATCTGTTTGTATATCTCCATCATTTTATCACTCTGGCCCACAAGGTCGCAGAACCGGTATATCTTGCGCTGCTGGTACCTCAGGTATTCAACTTCCCTTTTTAGTACCTGGCCCTTAATGGCCTGCCCCACCAGTTTTTTTAATTCTTCCAGCTCAAAGGGTTTGTTGATAAAGTGAAAAGCCCCGCATTTGACCGCTTCAACCGTGATTTTTGTGTCTCCGAATGCTGTCATGATAATCACGGCAATCTCAGGGTTATATACCCTGATTTTTTTTAAGACCTCGATTCCATTTATTCCCGGCAGTCTTAAGTCCAGAAGCACAACAGCAGGATCGAAATCTGAAATTACTTCAAGGGCCTGTTCTCCACTGTTTGAAATTTTTACAAGGTAGCCGTCTTCTTCAAAGTCCATTTTTAATGACCGGCAAAGAATTTTTTCATCATCGACAATTAAAACTCTTTCTTGTGTCATGTTTTTACTTCCTTTTTACTTGGTTTTTTTAAAGGTGGTTCAGACAAAGTACCTCGGGATTCATCAGCCATGGGGATAATCAGGGTGACGCGACACCCCCTGCCTTCTTTGCTGTCAATATAAATATACGCATTATTTTTTTCTAAAAGTTTATGGGCGATGGAAAGCCCTAAACCCGTACCATTGGGATCGGTTGTGAAAAAGGGATTAAATACTTTTAAGAGATTTTCTTCTTTTATTCCCGAACCGGTATCCGTAAAAGAGACGGCCATATATTCATTTTCCATTGAGAAGCCTGGATCAAAGGACTGGGCAATTTTTTCCTTGATTCTCTCCTGGTCCATTATCCTCTTGATAGAAATGGTCAGGGTGCCGCCCCCGGGCATGGCATTCACAGCATTCAGCATCAGATTTAAAAATACCTGTTGAATTTGTTCCCTGTCAAGGAAGGCACTTGGGATCTCATGATCATATTTTTGAACAATTTTGATATTCAGTTTTTTTATTTTTTCCATTAAAAGATCAAGGGTCTTTTCAAGTACAATTTTGATATCCATAGGTATAGGAAAGGAAGGGGCAGGGCCTGAGAATTTTAAAAGATCCGTAACAATTTCATTGAGCCGGTCTATCTCGCTTAAAACCCCTTCAATGAGAAGTAGTTGTGAGGGGTCCGTCAATTTTTTTGCCAATACCTGGATACTTGTTTTCATCCCTGCAAGGGGATTTCTGATCTCATGGGCAATCCCGGCAGATAATTCTCCTAAAGAGGCCAGTTTATCAACCCTCATCATCAATTCTTCCATTCGTTTTCTAAGGGTAACATCTCTGATGTCGGCAATGGCACCGATGACTTTGCCTCCACTCTCATTGAGCAAAGAGGTGTTGATTTCAATGAAAACAGGTTCGCCTTGTTGATCGAAAAAATCTAGAACCTGGTGTCCTATTTTTTCTTTTTTCCCAAGGGTCAACATTAACAGAGCCAGGGCTTTTTTTATGCCGGCAGGAATGTTTTCCTGGTCCTTGCTGCCAATACGCCCGGAGAATGATAAGATTTTTTGGGCGCTTTTGTTAATCGAGGTTAACTCTCCTTTGCGGTTCACGGTAATAATACCGCTGGACACACTTCTGAAAATATCATCATTAAATGTTTTGAGCTCAACAATCTCCTGCATACTTGTTTTTAACCTGGCAGCCATCTTGTTGAATTCTCTTGCAAGTCCCTGGAGTTCATCTGATGATTCCACTCTGATTGTCTGATCCAGATCTCCTGCTCCAATGGCCCTGGCACCTGTGATCAATTGGCTGATGGGCTGGGTCAGGCTTTTTACAAACAGGAGTGAAACAAAAATAATCAGGGTAATGATCAAGGCGCTGAAGGTCATCATGCTCTGCCGAAGTTTAATTATATCAGCCATAAATTCTGAGTGTTGCAATGTAATGCCCACACTCCAGTTTTTAATCCTGCACGGTGTGAACACTATATATTTTTTTCTTTTTTTAAAAAGGTAATCTCCAAACCCGCGTTCTCCCGACTCCATTTTTTTTATAATGTGTGCAAGTTTTTCATCTTCATTTTCAAGAAAGGTGTTTTTTAAATTGAGACTCTGATCCGGATGGTATATGAGATATCCTTTGTCATTGATCAGGAAAGAATACCCCTGGGTGCCGATTTTTAAACTTGACACAAATAAGGTAAAGGAGGACAGTTTGATTTCAAAGACAAGGATCCCCACAGGTTTTGTCTTATCTTCAAAATCATACACCTTTTTTGAAAGGATCAAAAAGGAATCGGCAAAGGATTCATTCATGATGATGTCTGATAAAAACATGTCTTTTTCAAGCGCGGTATCGAACCAGTCAGGGGTATTAAACAAGCCGGATTTTTTATTGCTGTCCCGGGGGACGGTTAATATGGATTTGCCCTGAAGATTGATCAGGTGAATCTGTTTATAGTATTGGTTCTTTTGTTCATATTCTTCCATAAGTCTTTTGGCCGTATCAAGTTTTTGACCAAATTCATACTGGAGAAAAGAAAGCTGAATAAAGGGGAAATTTGACAGCAGATCTATATCTTTTTCAACGACTTCGAAAAACGTATCAATCTGTTGGGCGGTTTTGTCTGCAAGATTGCCCAATTGTTCGCTGGTCTGTAATAAGAGTGCGTTTGATGCACTGTTATAGGCAAAGAACCCCACAATAATCAGCGGCATCAAACCTAAAATGACAAAGATGGCAATAAACTTTGAGCGGATGCTGGAAAACAGATAATCCAGTGAAAAAAAATTGCTTTTCAAGTAACACCCCCATGGTATTTTAAGCTTGTCAAGTGTGCCTCTATATAGTTTGGTTACTACCTGTCCCAGGGATAGTCAATTAAAAAAGCCCTCTATTTGATATAAATCAAAATAGAGGGCTTCAATATGTTAAAAGGTTGAAAACAATAAATTTTCAACCTTGCAAGGTCAATACATGAGTTGGGGTAAAAACAGTATGATTTTTGGAAAGATGATCAGGATGATTACACCGACAACAACAGCGATAAGGAAAGGGAAGATACCTTTGAATATTTTTTCCAAAGGGATTTCCTGATCCAGTACATTTTTTGCAACCCCATAGACGACATATACGTTAATACCAACCGGGGGTGTGATAACCCCCATTTCAGTCACCATAACGATAATGATGCCAAACCAGATGGGATCATATCCAAGTTCCATGACAACCGGGAAGAAAATGGGTACGGTTAAGGTGACAAAAGCCAGGGCATCCATAAAACAGCCACCGATGAAATAGATCATAATGATGATCGCCATGACCAGGAACGGTGCCATTTGAAGTTCACTGACCCAGCCGGCAATTTCAAAAGGAATTCTTGTGACGGCTAAAAATTTTCCAAAAATAACCGCACCGGCAATGAGCATCATGACCATGCACGAGGTTCTCAAAGTTTCCATCAGAGACTTGATAAATCCAGCCCAGGTGATCTGTTTTCTTATTATTGCAATGACAAGTATACCGAAAGCACCTATTGCGGCCGCTTCCGTCGGTGTAAAAAGACCGATGAAAATACCGCCGATAACAAGTATAAATACTGCCAGTGTCTCACCAAGACCCAGCAATGCCTTGAATTTTTCTGCCCATGTAAATTTTTCACCGCAAGGGCCTTGTTCCGGATTAATACTGCAACGGATATATATTGTAATGATAAATAATATAGTAACAAGCAGGGCCGGGAAAATTCCGGCAACAAATAATTGACCGATGGACTGCTCTGTCAAAATACCGTAAATGATCAGGACAACACTGGGGGGCATGATCATACCGATTCCGCCGCCGGATGCAACAGATCCTGTGGCAAGTTCATCATCATAATTATAGCGTTTCATTTCAGGAAGACCCACCGTTGCCATGGTTGCTGCTGTTGCAGGGCTGGATCCGCAGACCGCACCAAAAGCTGTGCACGCGGATACTGTTGCCATGGCAAGCCCCCCCCTGGTACTTCCCATGAACTTGTAGCCGACGTCATAAAGACGCTTGCTGATTCCCGAGTTAAACCCTAACTGCCCCATGAGGATGAATAAAGGGATTGTTGTTAAATCGTATGATCCAAAGACGTCATACACATTTCTGGACAAAAGAACCAGGCCGGCATTGGGTGTAACCATGGTGCTGAATCCAACAAAGCCGACTATGGCCATAACAAATGCAACAGGCATTCTTGTCAGAAACATGAGGATCATGATGACTATACCGATGATGCCAATAATTGTTGGACTCATTTTGTTTTTAATTCTTTCAATTGCTTTATATCTTTTAAAATAGTCTCTATAATGGTAACAGAGAAGACCAGTAAACCGAAAGCGAGCAGGTATATAATGTAATAAATGGGGAATTCCAGGTTCATGGAGACTTCTCCTGTTTCACGTATATCATTTGCATAAAGAAACATCTGCCAGGTCACAAGGCAGAACAGAAAAAGGCTTAAGGTTCGGGTGAAAAGATCAATGATAAGCTGTGTTTTTTTAGACAGCAGCCGGACCAGTATTTCTACACCAACATGCCCTTCCACCTTATAAGTATAAGGCAAAGCCGCGGCCACAACAAGAGTGGCCAGAAAACCGACAAGCTCAACAGAGCCGAATATGGGATGCTTGAAAAAACGACCGATCACATCAACAACAGTCAACAGCATCATGGCGGTCAGGGCAGACACGCCGATGATTTTTAACAGATCGGAAAATTTGTCCAGTGTTTTGGAGAGATTGTTCATAATAGCCTGCTTAAAAATTAAACTATCAATAAATGACCGGGTTTGATCAAACCCGGTCATTTATTGTGAATGAATATTTAAATATTACATATTCGCTTTGATGAAATCCACAACCGCTTTCCCATCAATACCTTTTGCATTCGCTTTCTTGATATACCCATCAATTACCGGAGCAACAGCAGCTTCCCATTTTTTGGATTCTGCATCAGAAAGGCTAATTACTTTTCCGCCTTTAGATTTAAAGAACTCAAGACCCAATTTGTCTGCTTCGTCCCAGGCTTCGCCGTGTTTGGCAGACCATTCTGCGTTTATATCTTTGATTGCCTTTTGCGTAGCAGGAGACAATTTATTCCATTTGTCTTTGTTCATAAATACGGCAAATGTGGTGGTATAGGCAGTTGAATAATTTTCTGTCAGATAATGAACAACTTCGCCTAATTTCCACCCCTTGTTGGATTCAAGGGGATGGAGGGAGCCATCGACAACACCTTTTTGAAGCATCTGGTAGCATTCTCGCATGGATTTACCAACAGGAGATGCACCAAGGGCAGCGGCGACAAGACCGCTGGTTCCGGTACTTCTGAGTTTAAGACCCTTCAGGCCCGCCATGGTAGAGACGGCTTTGTCGCGGGTATGGATAAGCCCTGGGCCATGACCATGGAGAAACATGATCTTTGAATCATTAAATTCCTCGGGTTGAAATTTATTTAAGACAGCATTGGCAACGGCAGTTGCCTGTACGCCGTTTTTATAACCCAGGGGAAGGTCAATGGCGGATGCCACAGTAAAACGACCCCTTGAATAGGCAAGAACAGTCATGCCGATGTCTGCAATACCCTTAACAACACCATCATAAGTTTGTGGGGCTTTTGTAAGGGTTCCTGCAGGAAAATATTTAATAACGACTTCACCATTGGTTCTTTTTTCTACTTCATCACACCAGCTTTGTGCAAGTATGCTTTGAATATGTGTGGGGGGGAAAAAATTAGCATAGGTAAGTTGGGTTTTAGCTGTTGCATTGAAAGCAAAAATTGTACTAAAACAAAAAATTAAAAAACTCAGAAACGTAATTCTCTTCATTTTGTTGACCTCCTAAAAAAAAGTTTATAATGGAGCCAAAAACTACCTTGGGATTCTATAATTTAAACCATGCCGCCATGTATTTTGCCCAGGGGGATTTCACCTCCTTTCATTGCAATATTATTAATAGTATTACAATGTAACTATAAATCAGCTATGTTAAGTAACTATATTTAAAATAAAGAAACCATGTCAAGAAAAAAAGTTCGTTTTGGAAAATAAAAAGGAAGCCTATGTGGTTGATATATCAACCATCCCCTTAATGCGAGGGGCTCACGGTATTTGGGCGGCTCAAATTTAATAAGACACACGGCTATAGTACGATTATTTGCTATCCATGTTGGAAAAATCCCAAATCAGCTGTATTTCAACAGGCATTGGCGTTTTTAATCAAAAGAATGTGTTTGTAGGAAGTTGATATATCAACCAATATAAAATATTATTTTAAGTTAAGTGACTTGATTTTCTCCTCTTTTCAAAATAAGCAGTGTTTCTCCCTTATTTGTTTAGATGACAATCGGCACTAAAAAAAATTAAAAATAAATTCTTGACGTGTAGCTGTAATGTATCTATAAAATATCTAAGTAATAGCTAAAATATACTATTGTTGTATAGCTGCTTTGTAAACAGGAGTTTAACATCATGGCGATTGATGATGAAAAAAGTGAAGAAAGTTACTCTCGCAGCAAGGTGAAATTTGAAATTTATGGTGAAGAAATTATCGAAAAAACTGTTAATTCAAGCGGTAACAGTGGAAGGGTTTATCTGCCGCCTGAATGGATCGGCATAAAAGTTAAAGTGGTGAAATGTTAATATAATTTAATATAATAAGGAGTATAAGATGGCAAATGTACCAGATAAAATTCAGACCTGGCAAATGGTAACCCCATTTAGAAAAGACAGGGAAACCGGTGAGGCCACCCCTGGGAAACTTGAAAAAAAACAGATTGATGTTCCTGAACTTAACCCCGGAGAGGTCTTGGTTGAAGTAGCCGGTTGTGGTGTCTGCCACACGGATCTTGGGTATTTTTATTATGGTGTTCCCACTGTGAATAAACCCCCTTTAACATTGGGCCATGAAATTTCCGGGATCGTTGTGGCAGCAGCTAGTGATGTGGAAGCCTGGAATGGAAAAGAAGTTATTATCCCGGCGGTCATGCCCTGCAGAAAATGCTATCTTTGCAAGACAGGCAGGGGAAACAGATGTCTTGCTCAGAAGATGCCGGGCAACAGCATGGGGATTTACGGTGGATTCTCAAGTCATATTCCTGTTCCTGCCATTGATCTTTGCGAAGTGAAAAACCGCGGAGGCATCTCTCTTGAAAAACTGGCAGTTGTGGCAGATGCTGCAACAACTCCTTTTCAGGCGGCTAAAAGAGCTGATGTTCAGGTGGGTGACAATGCTATTGTTATTGGTGTCGGCGGTGTGGGACAATACATGGTTCAGGTCCTTAAAGCTCTGGGTGCGGCAAATGTTGTTGCCATTGATATTAACCAGGAGCGCCTTGATGTCATGTTGAAAAATGGTGCGGATTTTGTTGTTAATTCAATGGGCAAAACCCCAAGAGAGATCTCCGGGGAGATGAAAGCCTATCGCAAGGAAAATGGACTTGCTTCTACTGGATGGAAAATTTTTGAAGTTTCCGGCAGCAAACCCGGCCAGGAACTTGGACTTGCTCTTTTAAGCTTTACAGGCAAAATGGTTGTTGTGGGTTTCGGTCCCCACAAGGTTGAATATTCCATTTCAAGACTCATGGCATTTGATGCAGAACTCATTGGTTCCTGGGGATGCCTGCCGGAATACTATCCTTCTGTGCTGAGCATGATTACCAGCGGGAAAATCAATTTTGAAGAATTTGTACAGACAAGGCCCATGAGCACCATTGTTGAAAGCTTTGATGAAGCCCATAAAAAATCACCTGATCAGAGGATTGTACTTGTACCTGATTTTTAATAATTTTAAAGGATGATAAAGATGAAATTAGAAGGACGAAAAGCCATCGTTACCGGTGGAAGCCGCGGAATCGGAAGAGCCATTGCCCTGATGTATGCAAAAGAAGGGGCAGATATCCTGGTAAACTACCATTCCAATGATGCTGCTGCAAAAGAGACTGTGGCTGAAATTGAAAAACTTGGGCGTAAAGGTGTTGCAGTTGCAGCAGACGTTGCCTCCTATAAAAGCGCACAGGATATGGTTGAAGAATGCGTAAAACAGCTGGGCGGTGTTGATATTGTTGTCAATAATGCCGGGGTTTCCAAACCCTCCATGCTGCTTAAAATGAAGGAAGAAGACTGGGATGCCATTATTGATATCCATTTAAAAGCAGCCTTTAATACCACCCAGGCAGCAGGCCGCCACATGAAAGAACAAAAATACGGCAAAATTATTAACGTGATCTCAACCGCCGGTATTTTCGGAACCGTCGGCCAGATCAACTATGCATCTGCAAAAGCCGGGATCATAGGATTTACAAAATCAGCCTCCCGGGAACTTGGCAGATATGGTATCAATGTAAACGTCATTTGTCCCGGTATTACAAAGACTGAAATGACGGGCAAACTACAGACTGATGAGAAATTAAGAAAAATCTATGAAGGCAGAATTCAGCTGGGCAGATTTGCAGAGCCCGAAGAGATTGCCCCGGCCTTTGTATTTCTTGCTTCTGATGATGCAAGTTATATCACAGGTCAGGTACTGGGTGTTGACGGCGGATATATAGGATAGTACCCGAATGAAAACCGCTAATTTTTCCGATTACTGCGTTGGGCTCAAATTTTAATCCTCAAAATACTTAATATATTCCTCCGGTTAAAATTATCGCCCGTCTTGTACTCACAAAAATTTTCAGGTTTTCCGTCAGGCACTTAAGATAAATAAAAATATTATATAAGGAGCTAAATATGGCTTTAGAGTGGATGCCAAGAGAAAACGAGATTAAGGATCATGCTTTGCACAGAAATCCCCATTGGGGAACAGAAGCACCATGCGTAATATATGAGAAAAGACCATTAACAGATCCAAAGGGAAATGTTACAGAAAAATTGTTTGTTGCATGGATTACCTTGAATAACCCAAGACAGTTTAATTCTTATACCACAGACATGGTAAAGGGTGTAATTGCAGGATTTGAAAATGCTTCTCTTGACAGAAGTGTTGTTGCCGTAGTTTTTACCGGCACAGGCCCCTATGCATTCTGCACGGGTGGAAACACAAAGGAATATTCGGAATTTTATTCAAAAAGATGTGATGAATACGGCCAGTACATGGAGCTGTTCAACCACATGGTTGATTCTATCCTTGCCTGCAAAAAACCCGTTGTCTGCCGGGTTAACGGCATGAGGGTTGCCGGTGGCCAGGAAATCGGCCTGGCATGTGATATCGCAATATCTTCTGATCTTGCTATTTTTGGTCAGGCAGGCCCAAGGCATGGCTCCGCACCTGCCGGTGGATCTTCGGATTTTCTTCCCTGGTTCCTGACGGCAGAAGATGCCATGTGGAACTGCGTATCCTGTGAGATGTGGTCTTCTTACAAAATGAAAGCAAAAGGGATGCTCTCCAAGGTTGTCCCGGTTCTGAAAATTGATGGAGAATGGGTGAGAAACCCAACCATTATTACGGATAAATATATTGATGACGGTGAGATCGTTTACGGCGAATACAAATCAGGACAGGACTTCAAAGATGGCCGGGCAATTCTTAAACAGCATCAGGCCACTGCTGATTTTGAACTTCTTGACAAAGAAGTCAATAATGTTATCTGGAAGTTTGCCAACCTGTTCCCTGGCTGTCTGATTAAATCCATTGACGGTATCCGTCAGAAAAAGAAATTCTTCTGGGATACCATGAAGAATGATCACAGACACTGGCTTGCTGCAAATATGTCCGGGGAAGCATTCCTCGGATTTGGCGCATTTAATACCAAGAAAATTACAGGTCAGGATACAATCGACTTCATTAAATTCCGCCAGAACGTTGCTGATTCCAAGATGTGGAGTGATGAAATGTTTGCTGAAGTTATGGGTAAACCCCAAGAATAGAAATACTATCAGAAATAATTGATAAATAAGTTACATAATTTATGGTTCAAGGTCTGTATCAGACTTTGGACCATAAATTATTTTAGGGTGGTAATAAAATGGAAAGAGCAATGCTCTGGTTTATAAGGCCCATTTTTCCTCTTGACACATAGTTATTATGTAGCTTATATATAATCACATTGTACCGGACGGCGCAGGTAATTTTTTTATCGCCAAGAGTGATTTTGTATTCGGTATTAAAAGAATACCATGGATTCAGGTAATATAGAAGGGGAAAAAAATGAGGTATGCAGAGACAGGGTTTAATTTAGAAGTAGACCTAACCCGGGGAAACATTGAGAAAGTCGCAACCGATCCAAGAGATACCGAGCTTTATCTGGGGGGTCTAGGTACCAACGCCAAGATATTATGGGACAGGGTTGGACCTGAAGTTGAAGCCTTTTCTCCTGATAATTTACTCATATTCGGGGCCGGTCTTTTATGCGGCACACCTGCAACCGGTTGTAATCGTACCATTGTTACCACTATTTCTCCTCAGACCAAGTTAATGGTATTTTCAATGATGGGGGGGTTTTGGGCACCGGAATTAAAGTATGCTGGCTATGACAAAGTGATCCTTCGCGGCAAGTCCCCTGACCTGGTTTATTTATATATAAATAACGACAAGGTCGAAATACGGGATGCCTCTCATTTGAGCGGTAAAGGAGCCATTGAAACTGGTGAAATTCTTAAGAAGGAGTTGAATGAGTCCAAAGCCCAGGTGGCTGCTATTGGCATGGCCGGTGAAAACAGGGTTTATTATGCTTCCATTGAGCAGGGCAGATCCAGTGCCAGCCGAGGCGGAATAGGTGCTGTTATGGGAGACAAAGGGGTAAAGGCCATTGTAGTCCGCGGAACAAAAGATATTAATGTTGCTGACCCTGAAAAATATATAGAACTTTGCAATGAAGTACTGGAATATATAAAATTTAGAGAAGAAAATCCAATCCCAGGGGTTATGGCCATTTTGTCCAGACTCGGGTCACCCCAGGAGATGGCTGTGCATGATGAAAAATGGCACACTGAAAATTTTTCATGGGGAAATTCTCGTACCCGTAGAAAAGATTTTTGGACAGAGGAGGTTGCAACGGAGTGGAAAGAGACGCTGGAAAGCGCCCGTACACGGCTGATTTCCTGCTATAATTGCCCCATGAAATGCGGCGCAACACTTTCTTTGCCTGGACTACCCACATACATGATGAAATGCTTTACAAAACTTACCTATACAATGGGAGCTTTTTCAAATCTGGAATTTGGTTTAAGAATTGCTCAGAAAGCAACGGAATATGGCTTGGATGGGTACTCAACTCCCCAGGTTATGGCCTTTGCTCTTGAGCTTTTAGAAGATGGGATTTTGACAGATAAAGATTTCCCTGAAATGCCGGCTGATACTGAAGGCAGATTTTATTATCTGTTGGACAAGATTGTTCGACGGGAAGGAATAGGGGATACTCTGGCAAATGGTACCCATTGGGCAGCTAAAGAGATAGGTAACGGTGCCGAGGAATACGCCCATAATAATATTAAGAAGGTTGAGCAGTTGCCTCTTAAATTGTTTATGATGAATCCCATTTATTATCTGATGTATTGTACCGGCGAGAAAATGAATATTACACAGATTGAAGGACAATTTCCCCAGGCGCCTTTCCCAAAAAGAGAGCATAGAGAAAAGTTTGTAAAGGACTGGTTCCAGGTGCCGGATGAAAAATTCAAACAATATTTTCTGGACTGGGAAATGAGGGGCGAAGAAAACGTAACGCCTTTCTATCCAACTGTTGAAATGACTTGTGAGATTGTTGACTGGCAGGAAAAAATGCATTACATTGATGATGCTCTCGGTATGTGTGCCGGTCTTTCTTCATTTCATCTTAAACCTCCCTATCATATGCACAATTTTCCAAAATTTATCACCGCAGGTGCCGGGTTAGAAATGGATCAGGACAAACTGACTAAAGCAGCCAAGAGGTATCGAACCTTAGTTAGAGCCAACAATATAAGAAGAGGCATGAGAAGAAAAGATGAAGTACCACCAGCTGATCATTGGAAGAAAAGATTTCCCGAGCTTGAAAAGGAACTCTTAGATACGTATTACCAATATAAAGGGTGGAACAATGATGGTATTCCGACTAAAGAGTCCTTACATGAACTGGGTTTGGATTACGTGGCCGAAGACTTTGTAAAGAGAGGGATCTTAACGGACGGCGAAGATTCGCCTTTCGAAGATACTTCTTCCGAAGAGGCAATGGCTGAAAAAGAGAAAAAATAGAGTGGAGGGCGTGAATCTTGACTGTTGATAAAATTGATGAAAAAAAGAAAATAATTAAGACAATAAAAATTGATGTTGATAAATGCAATGGCTGCCGGGCATGTGAAGTCATCTGCTCCGCCTTTCACGCTGCTCCCAAATACAGCAGCAATAATCCGGCAAGATCCCGTATCCGAATCATTCGTGATCCCTTAAGAGATATTTATGTTCCTGTCTATGCAGGAGAATATACTGTTGCGGAATGTGCCGGCAGAGACAAATACACCATTGACGGGAAGGAATACGACGAGTGTTCTTTTTGCAGGGCTTCCTGCCCATCCAGGGACGAGTTCAAAGAGCCTGATTCAGGCTTGCCCTTAAAATGCGATATGTGTGAAGGTGAAGAAGAGCCTTTGTGTGTTAAGTGGTGCCTGCATGATGCGTTGATTCTGGAAGAAAGAGAAGAGGAAATGGAAGAAGAGGTGGAGCAGGAAGATCTGGAGATCGGGTTGGAATCATTGGCAGACAAATATGGTATGGACAAGATAATGGATGCCGTTGTCCGAATGAATGAAAAGGACTAAATCAGTGGAAACTATAGCCCCCTTCATAGAAGTAATAGATGAGATAAAAGAGGCCGGCGGAGAAGTCTTTAAAATGTGCTTTCAGTGTGGCTTGTGCGATACTGTTTGTCCGTGGAATAAGGTTCGACCCTTTAGCATGCGCAAGCTGATCCGGGAGGTTGCCTTTGGTTTGACTGAAATTGAAAGCGAAGATATATGGCGCTGCACAACCTGCGGAATCTGTCCTGAGCAGTGCCCGAGGGGCGTCAAACAGATAGATATCAGCGTAGCCCTGCGAAGGGTGGCAACGGAATATGAAGTTTTCCCCGCCTCTGTCAAATCCGCCCGTACGGCTCGGGCAAGCCTGATTTCTGAAGGCAACCCCTTGCAGGGAGACCGAAAAAAGCGGGCTGACTGGGCTAAAGATCTGTCTGTAAAAACGTACACAGAGGGAATGGAAGCCTTATATTTCGTTGGCTGCTATCTTTCCTATGACCCGAGGATGAAAAAAGTAGCAATCGCCACAACCAATATCCTTAAAAAAGCCGGGGTAAATTTTGGGATACTGGGTGACAAGGAAAGCTGTTGTGGAGAAAGCATACGCAAGACAGGCAGTGAGGAAGTTTTCAAAAATCTGGCCAAAGAAAATATCAAAACCTTTATTGATAATGGCGTAAAAAAAATCATTGTTTCTTCCCCCCATTGCTTTCACACTTTTAAAAATGAATATCCCGAATTTATGGTAAACTTTGAGGTTATTCATATGTCCCAATATCTCCTTGAGCTGATTAATGAAGGACGGCTTGAACTAACAGGAGAATACCCGAAAAAAGTAACCTTTCATGATCCCTGTTATCTTGGCCGGCATAATAATGTATACGACGAACCTCGGGATCTTTTAAACAAGGTAGCCGGTTTGGAACTGATTGAGATGGAAAATTCCCGCAAGAACAGCCTTTGCTGCGGTGGCGGCGGTGGCAGGATCTGGATGGACACACCCCAGGAAGAAAGGTTTTCCGATATCAGACTGAAACAGGCAAAAGAGGTTGAGGCCCAGGTTCTTGCGACATCCTGCCCATACTGCATTACCAACTTTGAGGAAAGCCGCCTGAATCTTGAATATGAAGATGTCCTGGAAGTCAAAGACATCACAGAGATTATCAGTGAGATGCTTTAGAAAAATGATTTTGAGTAAGTGGTCTGAGCCCAACGCAGTAATCGGAAAAATTGACGGTTTTCGGGCGAGCACTAAATATATGATGAGGAGATAGAAAGTGGAAAACGATGTATTACCAAAAGAAGTAATTCAGCAATTTTCTAAAAATCTTGGAGACAAAAACTTTGGAGACGTAATGGTTGTTGGCGGGGGGGTCAGCGGTATTCAAGCCTCTCTTGATCTCGCCACTGCGGGTTTCAAGGTTTATCTGGTTGAGAAAGGACCGAGCATTGGCGGCCACATGGCCCAGCTTGACAAGACTTTTCCTACAAATGACTGCTCGATGTGAATTCTCTCTCCAAAACTGGTCGAGGTCGGCCGGCATCCAAACATAGAGATTCTGACATTTAGTGAAGTAGAGACTGTAGAAGGGAAACAAGGTGATTTTAAGATAACGCTTAAAACAAGACCCCGATACATTATCGAGGACGAATGCACGGGTTGTACAACCTGTGTAGAATACTGCCCCGTGGAATATCCTGATAAATTTAACCAGGGAATATCCCAGAATAAAGCCGTGCATGTATATTTTTCCCAGGCAATTCCCCTTGTTTCATATATTGATGACAGTTGTCTCAGACTTAAAGAGAACAAATGTGATATCTGTAGCAGCGTATGTAAGACAGGCGCCATAGATTTCAGACAAACGCCCCGGAAAACAGACATAAATGTAGGTGCGATCATTCTGTCTTCCGGTATTACGCCGTTTGATCCTTCAGTGAAGGATGAATATGGCTATGGGAAGATGCAGAACGTTGTCACCAGTATGGACTATGAACGGCTTTTATCCTCCACAGGTCCTTACGAAGGCGAGGTCCTGCGTATCTCTAACAAGAAGCATCCCAAAAAAATAGCCTGGATTCAATGCGTTGGTTCAAGACGGGTAACCGAAGGGGATAACAGCTATTGCTCAGGCGTGTGCTGTACCTATACCCAGAAACAGGTTATTTTGACAAAACACCATTACGAAGATGCCGAGTGTACCATATTTCATAACGATATTCGTTCCTTTGGCAAGGATTTTGAACGATTCTTCCAAAGAGCAGAACAACTGCCCGGGGTTGAATTCATCAGAAGCTACGCATCCATCGAAAAAGAGATCCCTGACAGCAAGAATGTTGTTGTCAGATATGCGACTTCCGATGATGGTGTAAAAAGAGAAGAATTCGATATGGTGGTATTATCTGTTGGATTGAATCCGCCGGCGGCTTACAAGGAGATTTCAGAAAAATTTGGAATCGAGCTTAATTCACATGGATTCTGTAAAACAGATTCTACCAATCCGATCAAGACCAACAGACCCGGCGTTTTTGTCAGCGGCGCATTCCAGGGCCCGACAGATATTCCTGAGTCGGTTTTTACCGCCAGCGGTGCCAGTTCTCAAATTGGTGAACTTCTTAACTACAGGCGGGGGAAGCTGGCCAAAGAAAGAGTTTATCCGATCGAGCGGGATGTCTCCGCCGAAGAGCCCAAGATAGGCGTTTTTGTCTGTCATTGCGGGGCCAATATTTCAAGTGTTGTCAATGTGCCCTCCACAGTTGATTATGCCTTAACTTTACCCAATGTTGTCTACGCCACAGATCAAATTTTTTCATGTGCAACCAATTCTGCCAAGGAAATAACAGACCTGGCAATAGAAAAAGGATTCAACCGGGTTGTCATTGCTGCCTGTTCCCCCAGGACCCTTGAACCCTTGTTCCGGGATACCCTTCGAGAAGCCGGGTTGAATCAATATTACCTTGATATGGCCAATATTCGAGAACAGTGCTCCTGGGTTCATGCCAAGCAAAAGGAAGAGGCCACCCAAAAGGCACAGGATATCGTCCGGATGTCAGTAGCACGCGCCAGTCAACTGGAACCCTTACAGGAATTTGATCTGCCGGTAAACAAAGCGGCCTTAGTGGTTGGTGGCGGTATAGGCGGCATGACCTGTGCACTCTCCATAGCCAGACAGGGACATGAGGTTCATCTCGTGGAGAAGAATAAAGACTTAGGTGGAATGGCGCGAAGACTTCATTCGACCCTGGAAGGCCTGGATGTTCAAGCCTATTTGAATGACGTGATACGCCAGGTTTATCAGAATCCCTTAATCCATGTATCCCATGAAGCCACTATTAAAAGTGTTACAGGCTATCTGGGCAATTTTACCACCATCCTGGAAACCGAGGGAAGGATCAAAGAAATAAAACATGGTGCCTCCGTCCTTGCGATAGGTGCTGATGAATATAAGCCTACCGAATACCTTTATGGGGAAAACGATTCTGTCTTCACCCACCTTGAGCTGGGAGAAGAGATTGCCAAAGGAAACCAAACGGTCATTAATGCCGAAAGTCTGGTGATGATCCAATGTGTTGGCTGTAGAAACGAAGACAGAAATTATTGCAGCAGGGTATGTTGCAGTCATGCCGTAAAGAACGCCTTGAAACTCAAAAAGAAAAATCCCGAGATGCAGATTTATATCCTTTTCAGGGATATGAGAACCTATGGGTTCAGGGAAGATTCTTACAGGGAAGCCTCAGAGAATGACGTACGTTTCATCCGTTATACGCCGGAAGATAAGCCTGTAGTGGAAGCGGCCAAAGAGGGTGGTAAAGACATTATACGGGTAACCGTTCCTGATCCCATTTTAGGCCGGCGGCTTGAACTTACTGCCGATGTTCTTTCTCTGGCTGCCGCTGTTATTCCCACTGAATCAACCAATGAAATAGCCAGCCACTTTAAGGTAACCTTGAGCCCGGATAACTTTTTCAAAGAAGCCCATGTTAAATTAAAACCGGTTGAGTTTGCTACGGATGGCGTTTTTCTTTGTGGAACGGCTCACTATCCCAAACATATACCGGAAACGATTAACCAGGCGTATGGCGCTGCCGGAAGGGTCTTAACACTTCTATCAAAAGATACGGTCATAGCATCCGGTTCTGTAGCCAAAGTAACTGAGTGCGATTGTGTGTCATGCGGCGCATGTATTACAGCGTGTGCCTATGATGCTATTGAATTCCGTGATACACCAAAGGGTAAGAAAGCCTTTGTGAACCCGATTCTGTGTAAAGGAGACGGTCTGTGTAATGCAAAATGTCCAACAAATGCTATTAGCCTAAAGCATTTTACCGATGATGCGCTCATAAGCCAGATTGATGCGGCAGTTACCCATGAAGATATCATAGAACAAATGGATGCGGTTCTTGAAGAGGCATAGGACCATGATGAATAGAGGCTGTTTTAAAGTTTTAAATAGCTTCTAACAAAGGAGGTTATAAATAATGAGTACAGGTCTTGAATTTAAACCAAAAATATTAGGGTTTGTGTGTCACTGGTGAGCATACGGTGCTGCTGACCTGGCTGGAGTTTCCAGACTGCAATATACAAATGAAATGAGGCTTATTCGAGTCATGTGCTCCGGTAGAGTTGACCTGGAATTTATACTCAGAGCCTTCTCAAATGGACAAGACGGCGTGTTTATTGGTGGGTGCAAGTTAGATGAATGTAATTATGTTACCCATGGAAATTATGATGCATTAGCCAACACCTATCTTACTAAAAAGATATTAGAACATATCGGCCTGAACCCAGAGCGCCTCCGGATCAAATTTATGACCGGCGCTGATGGAAATCTTCTGGCCGAATATACTGATGATTTTACCAATGAGATTAAGGAGTTAGGACCAATTGGCGAAAGCGAAGGCATGGATGAAAATGAATTGAAGTTCAAACTTGAAGCAGTTAGAAAATTGGTCCCCTACATTAAACTGGTGGAAAGACAGAGGCTGAGAGTACCTTTTAAATCGGAAGAAGCGTATAATAAGTTCTTTGAAAGCAGCGAGGTAAACAGGTTATTTAATGAATTAATTGTAGATAAATTGGCAATAAGCCAAATTATGGCGCTCCTGCGGGAAAGACCTCTTTCAGCTGGAGAAATCTCTGAGATTTTAGGTTTAAACCCGTCTGAAGTATCAAGACACCTTGATGTTTCAGCAAGGCAGGGATTAGTCAGGTTCGACAAAAGCCAGGACCTTATTGTTGCCGCCTGAGATGAAAGAGCAGGCACACAGATAAGACAAAGAAATAAGGAAGTTAGGACAGCGACTATGGATAATGATAAAATCGATCAGATTATAAATAAACATCAGGGGAAAGCCAGTTCACTGATTCAAGTGTTGATAGAGATTCAGAATCAAAATCATTGGCTCCCTAAAGAAGTATTAGACAAGGTTAGTAAGAAACTGGAAGTACCGTTAACTCGTGTAATGCAAATAGCTACCTTTTATAAAACTTTTAGTTTGATTCCTAAAGGACGTAATGAAGTTCACGTATGTACGGGCAGCTCCTGTCATGCTCGTGGTTCGGCACGCCTCCTCGATACGGTTCAAGACCTGATCGGAATTAGACCTGGTGAAACAGACTCTGACTCAAAGTTCAGCCTGGAAACCAGCAATTGCCTCGGCTGCTGTAATTTAGGGCCGGAGATAATAATCAATGGGAAACATCACGCCAGGCTAACACCTGACCAGGCAGAAGATGTGTTGAAAAACTACAAGTAAGGAAAGATTATGCCAAGGATAAATTCAGCTGCTGAACTGGAAGAACGAAGGTCGGGTATCTTGTCAAAAAGAGATCCTGATAAGACCTGTATCTCGATATGTTCGGGAATGGGTTGTCACGGTCTCGGTAACGACAGGGTTATCAGCGCCTTTGAAGAAGAAATCAACAAACAAAATTTAAAGACTAAAGTTGATATTAGAGTAACCGGCTGCCATGGTTTTTGTGAAAAAGGGCCTATCGTAGTTATTTATCCTGAAGAAATCTGCTATATGGAGGTAACACCGGAGGATGTCCCGGAAATTATATCTCAGACTGTGCTTGAAAAGAAAGTGATTGACCGTCTGATTTATACTGATCCCAATACCGGCGAAAAAGCAGCACATCAGTCTGAAATACCTTTTTACAAGAATCAGACCCAGTACCTTATCAGCTATAACCCTAAGATTGATCCTACAAGCATTGATGATTATCTGGCTAATGGTGGTTATTCTGGTTTATCCAAAGCGCTTTTTGAGATGAGCCCTGAGCAAGTCCTTGAAGAGGTAAAGAAAGCTAACCTGCGTGGTAGAGGCGGCGGTGGATTTCCTGCTGGTCGGAAGTGGGAGACTGCGCGAAATGCCCCGGGAAAAGATAAGTATGTTATTGTCAATGGTCATGAAGGTGAACCAGGGGCGTATATGGATAGAGCCATTTTTACGGGAAATCCGCATCTTGTGCTGGAAGGTCTGATAATTGGCGCTTATGCTATTGGCTCACATCAAGGATTTATCTATACACGTCATGATACTCCTCAATTAAAAAAGAATATTGATATTGCTCTTGCTAAGGCCACGGAATACGGTCTTTTAGGTGAAAATATCCTTGGCTCCGGCTTTAATTTTAATGTTGAGGTGCATTTTGATGTAGGAATATTTGTTTCCGGTGAGTCCAGCGCATTAATGAGTTCAATAGAAGGGAAAAACCCGGAACCAAGACCAAAATATATACGTACTTCGGTACGTGGTGTTTGGGACATGCCGACCAACCTGAATAATGTAGAAACCTGGGCTAATGTGTCTCAGATAATCAATAAGGGCGCAGAATGGTATACCAGTATCGGGACAGAGAAAAGCAAGGGAACAAAACTCATATCCTTATCAGGTAATATAGTTAATACAGGGGTCGTAGAAGTTCCTTTTGGTACTACCCTCAGAGAGCTTGTTTACGACATTGGCGGTGGAGTTCCAAATGGGAAAAAACTCAAAGCGATTCATTTTGGAGGGCCCATGGGAGGCTCTATTCCAGAGGAATTTCTTGACACTCCTTTAGATTTTGATGAGCTTGCAAAACTGGGAGCTCCGATAGGGGCAGGTGGATTACTAGTATTGGATGAAGATACCAATATGGTTGAAAAAACCAGGTTCTTCCTTGATTTTCTCGTTAATGAGTCATGCGGTAAATGTGTTCCATGCCGTGAAGGCATCAGGCAGATGGCTAAGATTTTGACTAATATTAGTGAAGGAAATGGAAAAGAGGGAGACATTGAGCTTTTGGAGGAGATAGCCGAGGTAGCTGGAACAGCCTCTTTGTGTGCGTTGGGGAAAACTGCTTCTGATCCGCTCCTGAGCTCTTTACGCTACTTCAGAGATGAGTATGAGGCACGCATCAAGTAGATGCAATGCTCGGCAAAGAACCAAGAATTATAGTTAAAGAGAGTATAAAAAGATGAAGGAAATTCTTTTACAGATAGATGGAAGGCAAGTTAAAGCAACAGAAGGGATGACCCTTTTGGAAGCAGCCCAAAGTGCAGATATATTTATTCCTACGCTCTGTCACCATGAGAAATTAGAACCTTATGGTGGGTGTCGACTTTGTATAGTAGAAGTAGAAGTTAACGGCTGGACAAAGCTCGTTGTTTCCTGCGTTTATCCGGTAGAAGAAAATATAATTGTCAGAACCAGATCTGAGAAGGTAGATAAAATTCGTAAGATGATTTTGGAGCTTCTGCTGGCTCATGCCCCTGATTCTTTGCAATTGCAAGCTTTTGCTAAAGAGTATGGAGCAGATAGAGACCGTTTTGAAAAAGAGGCTTCATTTTGTATCCATTGCGGTCTATGTGTAAGATATTGTGCTGAAGTCAAAAAGAAACATGCTGTTGGATTTGTTAACAGTGGAGCAAGACGTGAGATAAGTTTTATTCCGGAAATAGCCGCAAAGGAGTGCAATGACTGTAAGGAATGTTTTGAGCTCTGCCCGACATCGTATCTCCAGGCAGTTTTCGTTTTAACCGAAGCCCTCGCGTTTCCCTAACCTTTTTGTAAGGAGAAGGAACAATTGAGTGCAGGAAAAAATACTAAATTTTATCAAGCGCTTCGGTGCAAGGAAGGGGTCAGCCAGACAAATTTTTCCGACCAGACAATTGACCTGGAATTGATCGGAGAGGAACCCTTTTTAATCCGTATCGATGACAAGCCTTATTCAGTAGTGATGAGAACACCCGGGGAAGAGGTGTTTCACGCGGCAGGATTCTGTTTAGGGGAGGGGATTGCGGATGCTCCGGATGATTTCAAGACCATTGGATATGATAAAGATCTGGACCCAAATATTATTGATATCTGGCTCAAACCTGAACGGCGGGAAAAGATTCCGCATCTTCTTGAAAGAAGGGGCTTTGTCAGCCAAACCAGTTGCGGTATCTGTGGTAAGGAAATGATGAAGGAACTCAACCAGATATTAATGCCGGCGGAAAATGGCTTTGAGGTTGAAATTAATCACGTTTTTGATTGCATTGGTAAACTTTCCAAAAATCAAAAATACTATCAGAGAACCCGTGGATCACACGCTGCAATCATATTTGATGACCGGCTTCAAGCGATCTCTTTTTCTGAGGATGTGGGTCGGCATAATGCGCTTGACAAGGCAATCGGAAAAATCTTTATGGACGGGACGCTGTCTGACGCCAGCATTCTTGTTCTATCTTCAAGGATCAGCTATGAACTCGTTCAAAAAGCTGCCAGAGCGCGTTTGCCGGTGATGATTTCTAACTCAAGACCCACCACCCTTGCCGTAGAAATGGGGCAGGCCCTTAACATGACGCTTGCCTTTCCTGCCGAGGAAACTGAATTAATAATAGTTTGCGGTGAAAACCGCATCAAGAGAAGATAAAGTCAAGGTAACAATTTACACAAAAAAAGATCAAAACAAAAAAACTGATAAATATAAAAAACCAATAAACAGGAGGATAATTTGAAAATTCTCACAACCGCAAAAAAAGTAGTAGATGTGGAATTAACCATTCACGTGGAGAACGGCGCCATTGTCGAAGACGGGTTGCAATATGTTATTAATGCCTGGGATGAAAATGCAGTGGAAGCCTCTGTCCAGTTAAAGGAAAATAATGGGGCCGAAACGACCCTGGTGAGTATTGGCAGTGGTGATAACACGGATATGATCCGTAAATGCTATGCCATGGGAATTGATAATGGAATTCATATTGATGATCCTGCATTGGAAAAAGCAGATTCATTTGTCTTTGCCAAAGTGCTGCAAAAGGTTTATGAGGCTGGCGAGTATGATCTGGTCATCACAGGGAAACAGGCCCAGGATACAGACAGCGGCCAGACCGGGATTATATTGGCGGAGTGTTTGGGAATAGCGTGCGTCAGTAACGTGATCGCCATAGAAATAATAGATGACGGCAAGATTAAAGTTTCCCGGCTGGGTGATATGGGTACAGAAATTGTAGAAGTTGTGTTACCCGCAGTAATAACGGTGAGTGACAGTATTAATGAACCCCGGTTGCCGGCCATGCGCGGTATCATGATGGCAAAGAAAAAGAAAATCCAGGTTATGGATCTGGCAGGCCTGGGAACTTCCTATGACGAAGTCGGCGGCGGCTCTCTAAAATCAGAAGTTATAGAGTTTATGGAATCGGAAAAACGACAGGGCGGGCAGAAATTTGAAGGTGATGCAGCAGAAATTACAGCCAAAGTCGTTGATCTTCTGGTCAATGAAGCAAAGGTGTTTTAACAAAATTTAAAACTAACCGGATTCAATTCCGATTTCATATAAGGAAAATAATATTATGGCTAAAGTACTTGTAATAGCAGATATCAAACAAGGCGAACTAAAAGGCAGCACAGCTGAACTTTTATCAAAAGCCAAAGCCATTGGCGCAGAGACTGCTGTCGTGGCGATTGGTAGTAATATCGAATCATTGGCAAATGATCTGGCAAATGCCGGATCAGATACCCAGTATATAGCAGATGATGCAAGTCTTGAACTTTTTTCAGCAGGACCTTATGCATCATGTGTCGTGGACGCAGCCAATCAATTTGAAGCCAACCTGATCTGGTTTGGTTTTTCCGAAGGCGGCAAGGCCATGGCGCCGAGAGTAGCAACCCAGCTGGAAGCTGCATGTGCAACAGAAATTACTGACATTGTGCTTGATGGAGATCAAATCGAGGTCATGCGACCTGCCATTGCAAATAAGGTAACGCAAAAAGTCAAAATCAATACGAAAAGACTTGTAGCCGTTATCAGAGCGGGTGCATTTGAGGCAGACGAAGGCATAAGCGGAACTGAAAATGTGGTTAAACTTACTGCCCCGGCAGCTGATTTAAAGGCCGTGATCAAAGAACTTGTTTCAGATGCCAGCGGAGAAATTGATCTTGCCGATGCCGACATCGTCATCTCAGTGGGGCGAGGCACTAAGGATCAGGCCGGTATAGATCTTGTAAAAGAACTGGCCAACGATCTTGCCGCAGGATTTGGTTCCTCCCGCGCCATGGTGGATGGTGGTTTCATGGCACATAACAAGCAAGTCGGACAAACCGGTAAAATAGTCGCACCGACCCTTTATATGGCAATCGGTATCTCAGGCGCTATCCAGCATCTTGCAGGAATGAACGGCTCAAAAACGATCCTGGCTGTTAATAAAGATCCTGAAGCACCCATCTTTAACGTGGCTGACTATGGTATTGTCGGAGACCTTTTTGAAGTGGTTCCGATTCTCCGTGAAGAGATTAATAAAATTAGAAGTTAGGAAGAGGTCCCCATGAACCCACTTTTTATGTCTTTACTGCTTATTGTCGGGCTGGCGATTTTTAGCCGCACAATGGTTCAAAAAATCCAATTGCTTATGGCACTTGAACCCACTGACCGGGCCAATCATATTACAGACCGGCTTAAGAATATGGTGGTTATCGCACTGGGTCAGAAACGACTGGTGGGAAGAAAAAAAGAGTGGGCTTCCGGTATCATGCACGCTTTCATCTTCTGGGGATTCTGCATCCTGTTAATCCGCAGCCTGAATTTATATGGAGAAGGATTTGTAAAAGGGTTTCAGCTGCCTTTATTTGGAGACGGGTCCATACTGGGATATCTCTATATCGCCTTAAAAGATATCATGGAAGGCATTGTTCTAGTGATGGCTGTTTATGCCATCTTTCGCAGGGCCGTTCTTAAGCCGGAACGACTGCACAATACCTGGGAAGCGTATTTTGTTCTGGGCATGATCGGGGTTTTGATGCTTTCCGATCTCTTACTCGATGGCGCCCGGTATAACTTAATTATGCTGCATAATAATCCAGAGCATCTTCATTTTTTTAATAATCCACTATATGGTTCCGAGTTTCTCTGGACACCTGTTTCCGTGGGGGCGGCAAGCCTCATATCCGGCTTCAGTGCCGATGCCAACGGGCTTATCCTGACCACTATGTTCTGGCTGCATATCATCACCCAGTTGACCTTTCTTAATTTTCTGCCCTTTGGAAAACACTTTCATGTCATCACTGCACTTCCCAATGTGTTTTTAAAATCCCTGGGATATCCCCATGAAAAGACCAAACTTTTAGATCTGGAAGATGAATCCGTGTGGGAAGATGAATCCTTAGGGATAAACCACATCCACCAGCTCAATTGGAAACAGGGACTGGATCTTTACACCTGTACCGAGTGCGGCCGATGCAAAGAGGTCTGTCCCACGCATACCACTGACAAACCGTTAAATCTGCATGACTTCAATGATACACTGAAGGCTGAACTCTTAGAGAATGCAGGCAACCTGATTAAAAGAGCAAAACTGGCCGCTACCATCAAAGAGGACGGCGACGCTGAAAAAAATGAAGAAATCAAAGCCCAAATGGCCGAGCTCAACAGCAAAAAGCCGCTTATCGGTGATGTGATCACCGAAGACACGCTCTGGGCCTGCACCACCTGCCGGGCCTGTGAACAAGTCTGTCCGGTTACCATCGAGCATGTTCCCCGCATAATTGCCATGAGACAGGGACAGTCCTTGATGCAGGGAGTCTACCCCCAGGAGTTGAATGTGGCCCTTAAAGGACTTGAGCGCAACGGCAATCCCTGGGGTATCGGGTATGACAAACGCGTTGACTGGGCAGACGGGTTAGACGTTAAAATCATGGCAAAAGATGCTGATGTCGACTATTTACTCTGGGTCGGCTGTGCCGGGTCTTTTGATGATCGAAGCAAAAAAGTATCCAAAAGCCTGGTCAAAATTCTACAGAAAGCCAATATCAGCTTTGCCATCCTGGGTAAGGAAGAAAAATGCACGGGTGATTTTGCCAGACGTGTCGGCAATGAGATGATGTACCAGATGATGGCTCAGGAAAACATTGAAACCCTGAACAATTACAAGGTTAAAAAAATTATCGCAGCATGCCCTCATTGTCTCAATACGCTTAAACATGAATACCCGCAAATGGGCGGAAATTATGAGGTGATCCATCATACGGATTTTATCGACCAGCTTATAAAATCCGGCAAAATCACCTTAAATAAATCATTTCAAGGCTCTTTGACTTACCATGATCCCTGCTATCTGGGGCGGTACAATTCAATTTATGATCAACCCAGATCGATTTTGCAGGCCTTATCAAAAGACGGGCTCAAAGAGCTTGATCGGCATGGCCGTGAAAGTTTTTGTTGCGGCGCCGGCGGCGGAAGAATGTGGATGGAGGAGACCATTGGTAAAAGAATCAATGTGGAACGATCAGAAGAAATTGCAGGTCAAAAAGCCGCAACTGTGGCAGTGGCCTGCCCGTTCTGCCTGACCATGATTGAAGACGGCATGAAAGAGCTGGACAAAGACGAGGACATCAAGACACAGGATATCGCCGAACTTGTGGCGAATAATATGGCGTGATTCTCTTAAACTGCGGACAAACACTTTTAGTTTCACTGCTATTTAGTTGATTGCACCCTTTTAATCATGTTTCCGACATCAACTGATGTGTTAATCCTTTTAAGGTGTACGTCAGGATGTTTGTTTGTAAAAACCCTGAATATCTGATCTGCAAATGCCTGACCGATCTGGGCGACACCTTTGAAATCCAATATAACCTCAGTAAATCTGTCAAGTCGCGATATAAGCCGCTTTGCCTGTGATCTTGAAAGCAAAGACTCTCCCTCGTTTTGCATAAGCTCAACCAGAATAAGGGTTTTATGGAAACTCGGATCTTTATCCGGATCTGCATATTCATCAAAGATGTCCTTTAATAAAGTGGGTGAATCTTTTTTGATTTCCATATTGACGGTGGTCCCCGGAAGATCGCGTTTTCTTTCCAACATGACCCCTTCATCATTTCCAAACCCGACAAAGGCTAACTCGTGTGAAAAAATGACGAAGATATCAAACACCCTTGAAGTAAAAAAGATACCTTCCCCGGAGTGGTTTTCAGGATCAGAGGTGAATTTGCCCTTTGCCAGTTCTAAAATTGCCTGTTTTGGATGCTCCAAGCCCAGGTCGGTTTTTATTTTTTCAAAAATACCGATTCCATTATCAGACACTTGGAGTTTAAGCTTTAAATAATCAACAGATAGCTGAATCGTTATTGTGTTTGATTCTGAATGATCAATCACATTGTTGACCATTTCTGTAAAACCATATTGGCAAATTTCTTTTACATTGTTTTTAAGGTCTTTTAATAAAGGTGCCATGTCCTTTGACCATAGAATGTCTTCTTCTAAATGATTATTCTCATACTCCCAATTGTAAACAGTTTTAACCAATTGGTAATTGGGCAATTTATTTGATCCAAGTTTTTCGAGAATTTTGTCTTCAACCAGTTCATAAATATATTTATAAACAGTTGGTTTGGTAATCTGAAAATGCTTGCAAGTGATTTGTGTCAATGTGTTTGGGTTGTCGGAGACATGATTAATTATAAAGACTTTTATCATTTCGACAACTTCTTTTGTGAACTTCATCTTGATTTCCTATGTTTTATTATAAAAATAAAAATGAAAATTTATATATAATGGTAAACATTAATATACAATTTGCAAAATGTAAAGTAAAAATAAGCTTAGGAGTTTTCCCTGATTGCAATTCTATGAAATCCCTATTATAACAGAAAATGACATGCTGTTTCGATCTTGCCTCCATTCTCGACAATGTAAGCGAAAGAGCGGAGCTGTGCCAGATAACAACAAGCTAAAAGATCAAGGCCATACTTATAACCAGACCTTTGAACAACTCATCGACTAAAACAACGAATTATTACAAAAACGAAATAAATTTATTTTTAGATAACTAATTAAAATAATTGACTATTCATTCCATTTATGTTATTAAAATGACAATCAAAAGCATAAATGGAGGGACCTTTTAATGGGCTTTAAATCAAATCAAAAAAATCTAACATTCTCTGACTTAGAAAAATCGTTTAAAGACGAAAAGAACCGAAGTCTAAAAACCCTGATGAATTTAGAAAAAGTCATTTCCTGGGATCGAATAGAATCAATACTCTTGAAAGACTATCCGGTTGGCCATAAGAGGGAAGGCAATAGAGCTTATCCTCCGTTGTTTCTGTTTAAATGCATGTTACTTCAAAAATGATTCCGGGTCGGATCAGATCCGGAACTGGAGAATTTGATCAATGATCGTAAATCATTTCAGGTTTTTCTGGGCCTCTCTGCCCGGGAAGCATCTCCTGATCATTCAACTTTTTCAATTTTCAGGAAAAGACTTACAAAGGCTAAGTTCGATATGATAGTTGGAGATATTTTAAATCAATTTTCAGATAAGGGCCTTACCATTAATGAAGGAATCGCCATAGATGCCCGGATTGTTAAATCAGCCAGCAGGCCGGTTAGCAATAAAACCTTGGAAAAAATAAGAGTGAAAAGAGAAACACCTGAAGGGAAACTTGATAAAACCGGGAAGCCCTTAAAATTTGCCAGGGATATTGAATCCAATTGGACAATAAAAAACAAAAAAAATTATTATGGACTAAAAGAACATGCATCTGTTGATGCAAAGTATGGATTTGTTCTTGCAACAGCTTTAAGCCCTGCTTCTGTTAATGACACGAATTATTTACCATATTGCACTTTATATAGCCGTCACATCAAGCATGCTCTGGCGATTGTGTATGCGGATAAAGGATACGCAGGAGAGCCGAACCGAACATTCCTGGCCATGAATAAACTCAAAGATGGAATCATGCGGAAGGATACCAAAACAGCAAAATTAACTGAGCATGAAATAGAGAGAAATAAAAAGATATCCAAAGTCAGATACATAGTCGAACAGTATTTTGGTTTAAGTCATCTTCATGACAATGGGCAAAGAGCAAGGTTTACGACCATAGATAAAAACAACATTGATATATGGTTCAGGCAAGTAGCATTTAATATAAAAAGAGGATTTAACATTTTTCAAAGGCTATCAACAGCATAGTTGCGTCCAAAGGCTCAAAAGAGCCATTTGGGAGGCTTTTGAGGTAAAAAATACAGAAATAATGTGGATTTTTATTGAAAATAAGTCAAAAATAAATCATTTTTAAGAAATTGTATTTGAATTTTAAATTTTACAAAAGAAAATAACTGGAATTGTAAATTAATCAAAGGTCTGACCTTGTTGAAATTTTGAAAAAACTCACGTCCTAACATTTAGAGACTCGATCTAAGATTATTTCATGAGAAATATTCTTAGATCCATGACATTTGTATTGGGGGGGCCGGTTATGATTAGATCATCCAAAGAAGATAAAATTATTGTGTTATATCCCAGTGACTCAGCTTTGGCTCTGGCAGCGATGAGTGTATTAAAATTATTCCCGATGATAAGGTTCTTAACTTTTTTAAAATATGGATCATCAGGCTTGGGGGTTTCAGGAATTTCACCTTTACACCCTTTATTAATATGATTCAGGACATTTTTTGGCAGGCTTAGGGCAATATTATATGAATCTATGATATTTTTACAATCTTCAAAAGTGCCTGTGTCGGGAACTGTAAGGCCTGAAGCTATGATATCAAGATCATCACCCACATGGTAAAGGTGAAAGCGCAGACCCGCCACCTGAAATAAGGCAGAAAACAAGAGTTTTTTCATGGGCATTTTTTGCCATGTCAAAAAGTTTTTCTGCTATATAACGGGTTCTAAAAAGGGCCGGCTACCAGAAAAACTTTGGCAAATGATCTATATGGTCTCAGCTGAGCCATATTTTTTTGTGCATCTCCACATAAACCGATAGCGCCTCCAATGCCATTGGCATGATCTTTTCACCATAACCGACGCGAAAATATCCACTGTCGTCTGTGCCATATTCCGAAAATACATAAGCGGGTTTTATTGAAATCCCCGATTTAGCCAGTTGTTCACCAAGCTCATCAGACGATAGAGGCCCCTTAAATTTCACGTAAGCACTCGCCCCCGCACTTGGTCGCACCCATTCAAATAGATCACTATATTTTTCGATGAATCGATCTAACAGCTCAATATTATACCTAATAATTTTTAAATTTTTTTCAAGAATTTTATCACTGGCACGCAACGTCATGATCGCCTGGATTTCACTGGCACGACCAGGGCAAGCCGTCCCAAAATATTGAGTATCAATGATTTTTTGCCTAAGATCAAGATCCTGCAATGCCAACCAGCCAATCGTTATGCCACATCCGCCCCATGGTTTTGATAATGTAACGGCACTTATCCCTTTTTCGTAGAAATCAGCCATTGCCGGAAGTCGATCGTCGGCATTATGCTCTAGCAAACGATAAACCTCATCCGAAAGAACATAAATATCATTTGCCTCGGCTATATTTTTAAGCTGCTGCTGCACCTTATGGCTCATCAAAGTACCAGTAGGATTAGAAGGCTCATTGATAACGATATATTTCGTATTTTTCTGAACCGCGGCTTCTACCACCTCAGGATTTATCTGCCAATTAGTTTCCGGATGGAGACAAATTCTGGTCAACTGACTGCCTGCGCGGGCCGGTGCTTCCTGAACGGATTGGTAGCTAGGCGTAAATACGATTGAATGACAATCTTTGTCTAACAAGGCACTCGCGGCGGTTTGCAGCGCCACTTGTGCACCTGGAAAGACTACAATATTTTCCGCTTCAATATCCGGGCCATAAAGCCCTGCTATTTCTTCACGAAGATCTATACTCCCTCCGTTAGGCGTATAAATCAGTGAATGTTTATTATATTGTTCTACAATATCGAGATCGCCTCTATCAAGCGACAGATTGATCAGCTCTTCACTATCAAGTGGCTCGGCAAAAGAATTCGACAGATTAAATGGCGTGTTTGCCGTTACGGATTTATGTCTTTTGGACCATGGTTCTTTATATGTCATATTGTTTGATTTTCTTAATATATATTTTTCGTCCTCAAGCTTTTTTAGCAGTGCCTGGGCCGGTTTTTGGGAAATGAGAATATATTTATTATCTGGATACTGTTTTGCGCTGTGCGATGTCATCGTTATACTGGTCACAAGTCGCATCGCCATCAGATAATATAGTATATCAATTTCAGCTTCTTCCAACGGGAATTCTTTGGTGTAACCATCTATAATATTGTTCGTCGCCATTTGGATATCATCTTCCCCCAGCAGTGAATAGGCAAGCGTAATTGCAAGGTCATTAATCTGTGTTCCATACTGTATTTCACCAAAATCTATCAATCCGGCTATTTTGTTTGGTTGATCCGGCAGGATTAGAAAATTGTGCTCGTTGGCGTCACCATGAAGGATAGCTTTTCGTAAATTCTGCAACTTAGGCCTTATGCTTTTTTCATACTCTTCATATAGCCGGGTAATACGGTTCCGGGCATCTTCATCAATAACATCGGGTAGATAGGCTTTGCACGCTAGGACATTATCAAGTTTCCATAATGCGTCTGAGCCTTCCTGGCCGGGATGAGAAAAGCCTTGCATGGCATTTGAAAACTGACCCAGGAAGCACCCGATATCATGGTAAAGTTCTGGACTTCTCCTCATGTTTCCCAATACATCGCCTTCAAGAAAAGTAAGGAGCCGTACAGCAAACCCGTCGATAAAGATTATTTTTTCCCCCTTCAATGACTGTACAACGCTGGGGAATGTCATATTTGGCGCGACATTTTTTAAATGTTCAAGCACTTTAGTCTGCATTTTTACAAACTCAAGATCCCATCTTTTATTGGCTATCTTAATTACAAATTTATCTTTTGGCGTCTTGATTAAGGCATTTTGATCTTCGTAAGAGACGAAAGAAGCGATCTCCCCTTTGAGGCCATAATGTTCCTTGGCAATTTTAGCAAGGGCCTGCTCATCAAAATTCGGCACCTGGTATGTCATACGATCCTCATATTAAAATGATTTAGGTATAACTTCGAATCTCCTATACCGATTGTCCAGCCGTTAAAGCATTATACCTATTTCGAATCCGAAACTCTTGTTATGGCTTCCACCAGGGCAAATTCCAGGTTTTCAAAATCACATAACCTGAGATGCTGACAGACTTTACCTGCCTTAACCAGCGAAGAATGGACGGCCTGGTTTGGAAGTTCATCACCTTCTAAACGTAAAATTTTTCTCATTACATCGGGAAATTTGGCCGGGTGCGCTGTCGCCATACAAATGATTTTACCGGATTCAGGCAACTTGTCTTTAAGCTCTTCAACCGCAGCGACGGCCACAGCAGCATGGGGATCGAGAAGATAGTGAGATCCATTGTTAAATGTCTGGTTTATGGTTTGGGCGGTTTTCTCCTCTGATATGGAAACAGAAAGAAAACCTTCCTGAAAAGAAGCAGCGGTTTTCTCATCAAATTTAATTTCACCTTTGTCAAAGAATTCATCCATCCAGGCTTTTAGTTTAGTACTGTCGCTTCCGGAAGAAAAATACAATAATCGCCAGAAATTATAAGGCACGACAATATCAATGGCAGATGAAAAAGTTTCAATCAGGTCTTTTTTAGCAAAAACACCTTTTGAAAAAGCTGTATGCAATGCGGCATTTTTGTTGTTGGCGCAGATAAATTTTTCAACGGGCAATCCCATTGCGCGAGCCAGATAACCACCAAAACCATTCCCGAAAGCGCCCGAGGGAATCGAGAAAGTCACCTTGTCTCCCACCTTGTCCACAACCTTAAAATAACCGTAGAAATAATGTACGGCCTGGACCATCACTCTACACCAGTTTATAGAATTCACACTGGTAATCTTCATTCGTTCCCTTAATTCTACATCACCGAACAGTTTGGATAACACAAAATCAAGATCATCTCCGCCATCAGCGCAGTTTTCCACGCTCAAAGGATGAACATTGGCAGCATTTAATGTCGTCATCTGGCGGGCCTGTTCCTCTGATATCATCCCTGTTGGATAAAGCGGCCAGCAGTCAATCGTCTTTTTCCCTGCTGCAGCATAGGCTGCGGCCGGCCCGGTATCCCCTGTGGTCGCAAGTAGAATGGACAAATGTTCATTTTTGTTTTGCAGGAAGTAGTCCATGATATTTATTAAAAAATTCATGGCAATATCTTTAAACGAAAGCGTGGGGCCATGAAACAATTCCATGATAAATGTATCGGTTTTTTTGTCAAAGGGTATGACAGGAATGATATCCGGGCTCTCAAAGTTGCTGAAACTTTTTTTGAGTAAGTTTTTTAAATCTGCAGCCGGAATGATTGATTCGTCCACGTATAACCGCAATAACTCAAAGGCTAGGTCAGTGTATCCTAAATCAGCCCACTGCTCCATTTGGTTTTTTGAAACTACGGGGATGTATTCCGGAACGAAAAGGCCCCCATCTTTGGCATAACCTTGCAATACCGCTTCATCAAAAGTTACTGGTGAAATACCACCCCTTGTACTGACAAATTTCATAATACTACTTCCTCCAATCTATTACAAAAATAATATCCTTTGACTCAATGAGAGAGAATCTGGCTGAGAAAGGCTTTAGTGCGTTTGCTTTCCGGATTGTTGAAGAATTCATCAGGCGGCTTCATTTCGACAATTTCACCGCTATCCATGAAAACTATACTGTCGGCGACCGACCGGGCAAAACCCATTTCGTGGGTGACACAGATCATTGTCAAACCTTCATTTGCAAGATCAATCATTACATCGAGAACCTCACTGATCATTTCCGGATCCAATGCAGATGTCGGTTCGTCAAAGAGCATTACTTCAGGGTTCATACAAAGCGCACGGGCTATGGCAACACGTTGCTGCTGTCCTCCCGAGAGCTGGATCGGGTATTTATCGGCCTGCTCGGGTATTTGAACACGTTCGAGAAAACCCATGGCTACTTCCCGAGCCTTTGACTTGTTCATCTTTCGCACCAGTTTGAGGGCCAGCATCAAATTGTTAATGACCGTCAAATGCGGGAATAAGTTGAAATTCTGGAACACCATCCCGACTTCACTACGAACGGCATCAATGTCTTTGACCTCATTTGTCAGTTCACGACCGGAAATAATTATTTTACCGCTGTCATGCTCTTCAAGCCGGTTGATACAGCGGATCATGGTTGATTTACCTGATCCTGAAGGTCCGCACACCACAATTTTTTCACCTTTGTTTACCTGCAAGTTGATATTGTTCAGTGCCTGGAAGTCTCCAAAGGATTTGCAGACATCCTGCAGTATTATTTTAGCTTCGTTGTCGTTATCCTTCATACTACTCCTTAAATTTTTATCTTTAATTTTCATACTGCTTTGGCTTAAAAATTAATACAAACTTTTTGGCTTTGGTCTGCATGGTTATGGTTTGACATATCGGCTCATGTACTTCTCAAACCTGCCAAAGCCGCGTTGAATAAAAAATGTCATCACCATATAGATGATCGCAGCAGAGATGAAAATCTCATAGGGTGCAAAAGTTTCGGCTACAATAGTACGTGATGCACCTGTCATATCGAGCAAGGTAATCGTACTGGCCAAGGAGGTGGCCTTGAGCAGACTTATGAAGTCGTTGCTGTAGGCCGGGATGGCAATCCTGACTGCAATGGGGGTCGTAACGTAAACAAACCGATGCAGTTTCGACAGTCCAAGGGCCATGCCCGCTTCATGCAGTTCACGTTGAACACCCAGATACCCCCCCCGAAGAATTTCCGAAACATAGGCACCCGTATTTAGAGTAAGGGCGAGGGTTGCACAGCCGAATGGTTCACGAAGGATCGGCCAGAATACACTGTCCCGAATGAACTCAAACTGTGGGAAGCCGTGGTAGATGACAAAAATTTGAACCAGAATAGGTGTCCCCCTGAAAAAGTATATGTAGATAAATGCGGGCAGGGAAAGATACCAGCGGCCACTGATGCGCATCAATAGAAGAAAAATACCCAGGGATAAGCCCAGAACTGCTGACAGAAACAAAAGCTGCAGTGTAACCCCAAGGCCGGTCAGCATTTTAGGGATGCTTTCAAGGATGAGATATATTTGAAGATTCATTTGGCAACCTCCAGATGGCGATTAGCGTGTTTCTCCAGGAGCATCACAACCATTGTAATGACAGTGGTAATGCTAAGATAAATTAAAGCCACGATCATGTACATTGTAAACGGCTTGAGGGTCACTGCCGTGGCCATTTCTGCAACAAAAAGGATCTCTTCAAGCCCTATGATTGAAATTAATGCCGTATCCTTCATTATTGAAAGCATATGATTGCCGAATGCAGGCAGGGCTAAACGCCACATCTGGGGTATCCTGACATAAAAGAACGTGTGCAGGTTCGAAATCCCCAAAGCTCTGGAAGCCTCGACAATCCCTGGATCAACACCCATAAAAGCCCCTCGAAACGTCTCGGTTGCGTATGAACCAACTATCAAACCGATGGAAAGGGAACCGGCCCAGAAAGGAGGGATATCGACAAACGGCATTTGGGGGAAAAATATCTGCACGATTTTAGTCAACGCAATAGCGGAACCATAGTAAAAAAGCAATAGAACCAGTATCTCCGGCGTTCCACGAAAGGTGATTGTATAGGCGTTGGCTATTTTATTGGCAATACGGTTTTTTGACAGTTTGGCGCTGGCCCCCATCAATCCGAAAATTACTGCCATGGTCAAGGAGACACCAAAAACCTTTAGAACTACCATTGCGCCCCAAAAATAGTCGTCCAACCACCCGGATAGCTCTGCCATAGCCGTTTCCTTCCTCTGATCGAGGTATCTATGCCTGGTATGACCGCGATGGTCACACCCAGGCATGTTTTGTTAATTTGCGAGTACAAAAAAGCAATGGAGTCGGCCGGTGCCAACTCCAACGTATCAGTTATAGATTTTTATTCGCCAACACCCTCCCAATTTTCATTGTGGATGGCAAAGGGGAAGTATTTCAGGGAGTATTTTTCCAAAGAGCCGTTTTTAATCAGTTCCGCCAGAGCATTGTTGATGCGCTTGAGCAGATCCTCCCGATCTTTGGCAATCCCTACTCCGACACCGATGCCGAATAATTTGGGGTCATCCAGCGCCGGGCTGACAAATTCGAATTTTTTGCCCTTTTCCTTGCTGAGAAATTTAAGAAAGGCCTTCATGGGATTGGTCATGATGATATCCGTTCGGCCGTTCTGAAGATCAAGATATAAGGCCTCGTTAGTATCATACAGCATAACATTGGCATTGGGTACGTTCGTTTCAACCCAGTTTGCATAGGTTGTGGCACGCTCAAGACCTAGTTTGAGGCCCTTGAAATTGGCTGGATTGGGGGAACCGTCTTTATTGAAAAGATTGAGATTTGCATCTTTCTTGCCCACAAACCGACCCACGGAAATCCGGTATGGAATCGAGAAGTCTATTTTTTGCTTTCGCTTATCGGTTATGGACATGGATGCTATGACTAAATCAAACTTATTGGCCAGGAGGGCTGGAATCATACCGTCCCACTTCTGGCAAACAAAGGTGACGTCGGCACCGATGATCTCCATGATACCCCTGGCAACATCAATGTCGTAGCCGGTAAGCACACCATCAGCCGTGCGATAGTTAAATGGGAAATAGGTGCATTCCGATCCAACACGCAGCTTTTCTGCTGCTGCTGGTTGCACGAGTCCGCCTGCACCAAATACTAGGATTGCCGTTGCTAAAAGAAAAAACTTTTTCATTTCTAATACCCCCTGTGTCTTGTTTTAGTTTCCATATTCCCGACATAAAGTTTTAGTAATAAATATCACAATCATTACTATTGCCCTTTTGTCCACCTCCAAGGAGGACCTGATCGGGATAAATCACATATGTTTTCATAACCAATGTTTCCTATACACTGCCAACATCAGATTGGTTCAGGGCTTTGTGGACCGCCTTGGCAATCTGAATATCCTGTACCGCAACACCGGTCAAATCAGCCACGGTTATCTGCTCAGCAGATGTCCGTCCGGATTGATGACCGGCAATCACATCCCCCAGTTCAATGAGATCTTCTTTTTTTAACAGACTTGCCTGTAGTGCTTTGAAAATTTCACCCCGGGACAAACATTGCTCTATACTGTCAGCCACCACTATATCGGCTTTTTGAAGAATTTTAGGGTCTAACTCCTGCTTTTGGGAGGTATCAGAGCCCATGGCCGTGATGTGGGTACCCGGTTTTATCTGCTTAACATCCATAAGCGGGGTCTGTGAGGGCGTAGACGTAATGATCAGGCGGCATTTTTCTGTTATGTCACCAGCATCCCGGGTTGTCTGGACATTAAATCCTATTTTTTCCATATCTTGCTTGTATGTTTCAAAATCATCCTGTGGCAACCCCCAGACCATGACACTGCGGCAATCGACAACCGTCTTTAGATACTCAACCTGCATCCGGCCTTGAACCCCTGTTCCAAAGACACCGATGCAGTCAATTTCAGGCGGGGCCATATATTTTGAAACAATCTGACCCGCCACTGCAGTCCTGACATTGGTGAGATAACATTCATCAAGCAAAATACTCGCCAGTTTTCCATCCCGCTGGGAAAACAGCAATATGAGCCCGTCACTGGTGGGCAGGTCGATTTTATAATTTTCATAAAATCCAGAGGCAATCTTGATGGCAAAGTAGTCGTCATCTTTAATATACCCGTATTTAATATGGACATCAGCCGGTGGGTTTTCGAAGATCAGTTCGCCCACGGGGGGAACAACCACCCGGCCCTGTGAATAGGCCACAAACCCTTCTTCGATGAAAGGTAAAAAATCAATCTGCTTTACAACACTTTTTATTTGCTCTAAATTAAATATCTGCATCAATCTTTCTCCTGATTTTATGCCTGCATAATAATTTGCGGCCTGTTAGAGTCCGACGAGGATATCGGAGGTTTTCTTTTTTTTTCTAATTTCACTGAGGCCTTTGTATATGGTCGCCCTTGATATCCCAAGATAGGCAGCCACCTGCTCTGCCGATTTTCTTGCATAAAAAAGACCTTTTTTATCAAGGTGTAAAAGCAACGCTTTCCGTCCCTGAACATCCAGGTTTTCTTTTGTCTGTCCTTGTTCTTTTAAATATGATCGGATCGCCGAAAGGGTCACTTCCAGCCATTCATTTCGGAACAGAATTTCCGGGCGGGGTTCTTCGTTCATTGGATTGAAAAATCTCCTAACAACCGATAGGGAGGATTCAAGAATTGAGAAATCAAGGTTGATGCACATGAGCCCTCTTGGGTTTCCCTTATCATCCTTCAGCACTGAGGTAATCGATCGAACACTTTGTCCCTTTGTCCCAACTTTTTCATATGGACCAATCACATCTTCTTCCAGGTCGAAATTCTGCGCTCCGATTTTCAAATTTGAAGAATCACCCAACTGCCTGCCGGAGTAAGGATTGGCAATATAGAAGATTGTATCATCTTCAATGTCATGAATTACAATTTCAGCATGGGGACGAAAAAGTTCAGCAAGAGCGTCTGCAATAGATATGTATTGTGATAGGTTGCATGTCATTTGAAATCCTTTGTAAGTCAATTTGTCCAATTTTGACTTTTTGTCTTATAAAATTACATTCATTTTGTTCGCAGTCAAGGAGTATTTACATAATTTTTCTAATTTTCTATCCATAATTGATATTCTTCCGACCTAACCCAAGTTCGTCATTTTTTTAAAAATCAAGGCTAATTTTATCAAAAAACCATGGGGTTGAAAATATAACGCACTGTATTTATTATATTTATTTTTTTGCTCGTCAATGTAGTGACCCATAGATTAATTTTATTGT
>NZ_JAUWQB010000081.1 GCF_030611305.1 Desulfobacula sp.
AAAAGGGTTGAGCAACCAAACCTATTCACCTAATATTAAAAGTGGGCGACAACTCTCCTTGCCCCCTCAGGGGGCCAAGGCATACTAATCCCCTTCCAGGGGTAAACCCAAAGCCTGGCCCTCAGGGCCAGGATATTTACATTCATAGCCAGTCACTCGTTTCTTCTTTTTAAGAAGTCTCAAGAACTCGGCCCTCTCATTAGGCACTTCGAAAATTTTGGAAATAGCCGTATCTAAAGCCTGTTGAGTGCTGTCAAATCCAAATATTTTTTTATATTCTTGATTGCATGCAATCAGCTTCCCCTCAGGGCTTGAGATATAAGCGCCTACAATATTATCTTCAAAATACTCCCGATATCGTTCCTCGCTTTTTTTTAATTTCTTCTCCATTTTTTTCTGGTCGCTGATGTCTATTAGCAAACCTCTTACACCGATCGGTTTTGCATTACGAGTAACAAGGCTTGGATGTATCACAGCAGGGAAAGTGGTGCCATCATGCTTTTTTACAGTGTATTCTGTACCGCCCAACCGGATGCCATTCAATATACTTTGTATGTCTTTTATTGCCCGGTCAAGATCATCTGGAATTATTATTTGACTAAAATTTATCCCTTTATCAAACTCCTCTTTAGTGTACATGAAAAGATCAAAAGCATTTTGGTTTGCATAGATAATCCTGCCTGTTTCATCAATTTCAAAAATAACCTGTGGTAATGAATCTGCCAGCTCCCTGTATTTTTCTTTGGATTCTTTGAATTCCATCTTTGCCAGTTTGTTTGCATGCCGGTTCTTCATCAGTTGACCTAAAAGTGCCGTTCCAACAGGAAAGATCAATAATACCGGAAGGGTTATCCTGGAGAGAACCTCTTTGGCTATAGGCCACGGCAAGGTTAACATCCAGAGAAGCATCAAAATATGAACTGTTAATCCAAGAATATACATCTCTTTCATTGACACATTTTTCAGGTCCTTTTTCCCCTTATATCGCCATGCCAAACCAACCAGCCCGGATGTAACGATAACCGCAACGCCCGTCCAAACACCTGTTCCGCCAAGAAACAGTCGATAGGCTCCAGTTATCAATATTGTAATTATGACCGGAAGTGTTCCGAAGAAAAATCCTGTAATGCACAATAAAATCGACCGCGTGTCAAAGATAACCCCGGGGGTGAATTCCCATGGATTAGACATAACTGCAATGCCAATGACCCCAAGTATCACTCCAGTGATTATTTGATTGAAAGAGGTTTTTCCCCCAACTTGTCTCAATGTCAAGATGTCATAGAGTAGTCCCAAACTTATCAAGAGAGCTGCATTGTTGACAAACCCAATTATAGTAGACGGAAGCATAATTCTTTCTCCAATTTCAGCGTGCTATTTAGTTTTCCTGTCAAATGAAAAATCCAATCGGTATTTTTTTCAGTTCAATTAAAATCTTCTGCCGCTTCTAATGAATCCATAACCCGCCCCAATGAAACCGCCGGCAAGGTGGCTGAACTGTGAGATCCTGTCTATTTTCAGGGTTGAAGCCACCTCGCTGCCAATAAAAAGTATCGCAATTATTATAAATGTTAAAGGAATTTCTTTTGATTTGATATTTGAAAATGAACTGAGAAGAATCAACATGAAAGCAATTCCACTTCCGCCTATAAGAGATGTTGAAAATAAAAAAGCGTTTAATAATCCTGTGACAACGGCTGTAATCAAAATCATTTCCAAAAGTTTACCGGACCCATATTTTTCTTCAAGCAACGGCCCAACAAGAAGGATTATCATCAGATTCCCTATAAGATGAGGCCAGCCACCATGGCCAGCGATATATGAAATTAGTCTGAGATAAAAATATGGATTTAAAAAGGCTACGTGAGCCGGAGAAGAGAAATATTTTGCTAAAAGTCCGCTGCTCCAAAAAGTTAAAACGCATATTGATAGTATGGAATAAGTCAGGATTACAGGGGCGTTGTATTTGATTTTCAAGGGTCTATTTTTCCTGCCAGACAGGGTCTCGTCTTTCAAAAAATGCGGTGACACCTTCTTTTGCGTCATCTGTAGTGCACAGGCGGGCAAAGGCTTCATTCATATAGGCAAACTGCTCTTCATAATTCATGTCCTCGGAATGATAAAACCCGGTTTTCGCAATTTGGACGGCTATGGGGCTTTTCTGTGCCAGTTCTTCTGCCCATTGAAGGGCCTGGGATTCAAGCTCGTCTTTGGGAACAATTTTATTTATCAGTCCAAGAGAGAGAGCTTCGGGCATTTTTATTAAATTTCCGTAAAGTAAGAGTTCCAATGCTTTTTTACGGCCGACACATCTGGAAACAGGAATGACGGGGCCAACGCAGTTGAGTCCTACATTGATTGCGGTCAGGCCCATGCGTGCATTATCTGCGGCAATTACCAGATCTGCTGCTGCAATCAATCCCATGCCGTTTGCCGCAGCAACACCATGAAGCTGTGCAATGACAGGCTTTTTCAATTTTGAGATGGTTACAAGGGGGTGTTCCATTTTTTCTATCCATTCGCGGTATTCAATGGCTGTTTTCCCGGCAAGCTCATTTACATCAATTCCGGCACAAAACGCTTTGCCGGCACCTTTTAAAAGAATGACCCTGACTAATGAATCCGAATCCAGCTCAATGAGTGCCTGATTCAGCTCGGCAGCCATCTGACTGCTAAAGGTATTCATACTTTCAGGGCGGTTTAAGGTAAGTGTTGCGACATGATTTTCACCTTTTTCGATAATCACTTTTTCAAATTTCATTATGACAGGTCCTTTTTTTTGTAAGTTTTAACCGTAATTGTATTCAAACGTTCAATTCTAATTTTTACCGTAGCAGTTATATGGGGTAATTAAAAGATCTGAAAACCTTTTTATCCTTATCTGGTTTTCCAGATCGGGTACAGGGTCGTGTTGTTGAACCGGACATGCATTTTTTCAAAATGTTGCGAAACGATCAGAACAGCTTTTTTTTCAGCCGGATTGATTTTGTTGCAACGGTTTCTGAGGTCAGAAAATTCAGCTTTTTCAAGGAAATATTTTAAAGCAGTGATCTGCTGTTCAATGGGTATTCTTTTTTTGTCAGTGTCAGCGAGTTTGAACCATTGCCTGATCAGGTGTTCATATTTTCTTTTGGAAGCTGTTTCAATGCAGTGACGGGTTAAATTTAAAATGATTTCCATTAAAATAAGGGTTGGTTACAGTTTTTCAAATTTTTCAGGATATTCGCGGGCAAGGTCAACATAAAGCTGTTTCCCATATGTCCAGAAATCCTTGTGCTTTTGTTTGACATCTCCAATAATTTTAAAAGGAACACCGCCTGTGATTTTTTCGTCAGGAATAATTGTGTTCTGTGGCACGACACACCCTTCAGCTATAATAGACCATGATCCGATGACAACATCAAAACCAATAACAGAGCCAATCCCGATGACAGCATGGGCTTTGATTTGCTTGCCATGAATAATAGCCCCGTGACCGACAGTTACGCTTTCTTCCAGTTCAAGAATCCCATTGGGTCTGATATGAAGAATGGCATTCTCTTCTATGGCGCTTCCGGGTCCGATAATGATTTTACCATAATCTCCCCGGACAATGGCACCATGACCGATATAACAATTGTCCTTTATGGTAACATCACCGATGACCCTTGCAGAATCGCTGATATAGCAATTTTTTCCAATTTGGGGAATTTTTTTACCATATTTGTATATTGCCATGTCATCAACCTTTTCCACTCATATAATTGGTCAAGGCTTCCTGGACGGTTCGGGCCGCAAGGGTAGCACAATGCAAATCTTTTTCAGGGAGCCTTCCGATGGTATCTAACACGGTTTTTTCTGTAATATCGGTAATTTCATCCGGGTCTCTGCCCAGGGTCAGTTCTGCTGCAAAGGAACCTGCAATAGCACTTGAAGCACATCCGTTGGTAAAATAGGAAGCATCAGAAATCCGGTTATTTCTAAATTTTAAATAGATTTCCATGGTGTCACCGCATTCTCCTGTCACGCTGGCATGACCATCCGGATTTTCCATCTTCCCATTAAATTTTGGATTGCGCCATCGTTGAAATCCTTTCTCGCCAAGGGCCTGCTTTGCATCTTCAAATATTTCGTTTTGCAGGTTATCTAAAAATTCATCCAAATTGTTCATAATTAAAAACTCTTTCCACAACAGCTTCCAGGACCGGCACACCCATCAGCCTGGCCGGGTGAAGATCCGCAGCATGATGTGTCTCCAGGGCCGGGCATGCTGTTTTTGGCAGGGCCGGACATTGAAGAATGGGCTGATATCTGTTTTGTCATGTTTGTACTGCCGCATGATTTGCATGTGGGCTCATCCTGTGTGCCAAGAATGAGGATTTCGGTTGGCTCGCCGCAGTCCTCACATTTAAATTCAAAAAGGGGCATTTATTTTTCCTTATAATTAAAGTCGGTTATAAGAAAAGTACCCCGGCCTGTGAACAGGCAGTTACTTGACAGGGTGCTTTTTTATTCACACTTTACCAGTTTACCAGTGACCGTCTTTGTTAGCATCTTTGGCATAGACAACATTGCCCTGCTTAAACTTCTGTACCACATCGATTATCCGGCCGTTTTGATCATTGGCCACTTTTACACCGGCAGTTTCCAGGGTTGTAAAGGCATTGGGTCCGCAAAATCCTGTCAGCAATACCTCGGCTCCCTTCTCACTGACCATTGCCGCCGCCTGTGTGCCGGCGCCTTTGAATGAATTTTTATTTTCATCATTGTCAAATGCTTCAAATTCAAGTGTTTCCGTATCTACGATGAGAATATACGCAGCCCTTCCAAATCTTGGATCGATTTGGGAATCCAGCGTATCTCCCTGTGATGTAACAGCTATTTTCATTTTAGTGTTCTCCCTTAGAACTCATTATATCTGTCCGCCGCCGCCACCGCAGACCTGATCATTTGTGATTTCAGCCAGGTTACCCGCAATAAGATCCTTTACCACAGGTTCTATTTCCGCCCGCTGGTCATCATGATATACATCAATCCCTACCTGTTTAAAACCCATCAAAGGCCGCATGCCGATGCCGCCGACAATCAATGCGGTTACTCTGTTGTCTGACAAGAGGTTAACCGGTACCATACAACCACCTTGAGCGTGCTCCTGGTTTTGGAGGATAGATACCTCTTTGATTTCACCGTCTTCCACGTCAACAAAAGTAAATACATCACAATGTCCAAAATGGCCGGCTCTTGTTCCGTCAAGTCCGCCCTGACCGTTTGAAGGGACTGCTATTCTTCCGCTTTTCATCATTTTATCACTCCTATAAATGTTGCATTATATTATTAGTCACAGGATTCTTAAACTCCGACAGGGATAGAATATTATCCCACACCTGCCGAATTTCAATACTGGCCTGTGAATTCTCGTTGTATTCAAAAATGGTTTTTGCCTGGATCATGGCTTCTGTGAAGGTCTGGTCAAATGAGATTTTACCCACAATGGCAATGCCGTTCTCTCTGGCAAGAGCTTCAATTTTTTTTGTTTGATCCGGGTTCAGATCATACTTATTGATACAGACCATGGCAGGGATGTTAAAATATTTGGAAAGCTGTCCCACTCTTTCCATGTCATGGATGCCTGAAACCGTTGGCTCTGCAATGATCAGTATGGCTGTTGCCTGGCCGATGGAGGCAATGACAGGGCATCCAATACCCGGAGGGCCGTCTGTTAGAATCAGATCAAGGTTTTTGTTTTTTGCAATTTCTCTTGCTTCCTGCCGGACAAGAGCCACCAGTTTGCCTGAATTTTCCTGGGCAATGCCAAGCCTTGCATGGACCATGGGGCCAAATCTTGTATCTGAAATATACCATTGTCCACAGATAGTTTCAGGAAAATCAATGGCCTGTTCCGGGCACAGATCAAAGCAGACCCCGCATCCTTCGCACTCAATGGGATCGACTTCATAGGTGTTTGTGTCAGCATCAAACCTGACAGCATCGAACCTGCAAACTTCAAGACATCGGCCGCACTGGGTGCATTTGTCAGGAATGATCACCGCTTCATTACCGCCTATGAAATCGGAAGATTTTTTAAAATCAGGTTCTAAAATCAGGTGAAGATCGGCAGCATCAACATCTGCATCACAAAATATCATATTCTCGGCCAGGGAGGCAAAGGCAGCTGTAATGCTTGTTTTTCCCGTGCCACCTTTTCCACTTAAAATAACCAGTTCTCTCATTAGTTTTGTCCTCCCTTTTCCACCAATTGCTCTATCTTCCTGAACAGGTCGCAAAATTTGACTTTATACTCAGGGAGTTTGTCCACAACCATTTGACCTTTGGAATAAATTCGTGCAATTTCTTTATCAAAAGGAATTTCCATGAGTATGGGAATATTTTCCTTTTGGGCATAGTATTTAACATCATCATTTCCCAAACCTGCCCGGTTGATGACGAGTCCGTGGGGTATGTCAAGGATTCTCACGGTTTCAACGGCAAGTTTAAGGTCATGAAGGCCAAAGGGGGTCGGTTCGGTTACCAGAAGGATAAAATCAGCCCCGTTCATTGCTGCAATAACCGGGCATGAAGTCCCGGGAGGTGCATCAATGATTGTGATAAGGTTTGGATCAGTATATGATCTTACCTTTTTAATAATAGGGGGCGCCATCACCTGTCCTACTTCCAGACGACCGTGAATAAAGGATATGCTTCTTGAAGATCCATGTTCGATTTCACCCAGGGACCGTTCTTTTTCCATAACGGCATTTTCAGGACAGACCTCAAAGCAGCCGCCACATGAATGGCACAGGTTTTCAAAAGTAAGGACATTTTCTTTTAACACAGCAATGGCACCGTATCTGCAAATGTCCATGCATTTTTTACAAAATGTGCATTTTTTAAGATCAATTTCCGGTACAGGAGCAATGACCTGTTCTTTTTTTTCTATTACCGGATTAAGAAAAAGATGAGAATTGGGTTCTTCAACATCACAGTCTAAAAGTTGTACCTCTTGATCAATAGACAGCGCAAGGTTGGTGGAGACAGTTGTTTTTCCGGTTCCTCCCTTACCGCTTGCAATACTGATAATCATCAGATCTGTTCTCCTTTTGGTTTGCTTGTTCGGCTAGCAATTCTAGCAATGCGGTTTAGGTGATCCAAAAGATCCCGGGCCTGTTTTTTACCCGGCACCAAAGGAAACTGCATCAGGACACCTAATCCTTCATAGGCTTCATGAAAATCATCATGAGACAATGCGCTTAAGACCACACTATCCATCATGGCATTTTTAAACAGGATTTTTTCAATAAGGTCCCTTCCTGTTGTATCCGGCAGTTGTTCTTCAGTGATAAACAGGTCAAATTTTTCCTTGGAAAGCATTGAAAGAGCATTTTGTGCTGAATTTGTCCAATCAAAGGTTATTTTGATATCCGCAAATGCCGCCTCAAGTTCCTTAAAAACGGTTTTTTCCCGGCTTACCAGCAGTACATGAATCATATGTGTTTTTTCTCCTTTAAATTTTGTTTTGCAATCTGCAAGCCATGTGCCACGATGAATAATAAAATAAATTGCGATTAATAAAGTAATAATTTAAGGATGTTATATTATTGTCCAAAGATTTTTATGTTTGAAGAACAAGATCATGGTCGCAGTTTTGCGACCATTCGAATCGTTTTCCATTTCATGGTTTTCCAGAAGTTAAATCAGTCAGAGCCAGGTATAGTGCGCCAACTGCAAGCTCGGCACAATGGAAATGATCTTCGGGAAGTGTTTCTAAAAAATTGTTTACCTGATCGGGAGAAATATCCCATGCCGATTCAATGGGTTTCCCTTTGGCAAACCTGACAACCGTGTTGCAGCAAGCTGTTGTGTTCATGCAACCCTGGACACAAAAAGAGACAAATTGAAGAATATTATTTTCACGGGTTAAGAAAAATTCCACTGTATCTCCACAGTCTCCTGTTCTTTTCCCATATCCGTCAGGATGGGCAACTCTTTCAATCCTGTCTGTTCTTAAAGCCATCTCTCATATAGTTTAAAGAGTGGTCTTGTAAAAAATCTGTATTATTTTGATACATTATTATTTATTCCCTTAAAAAAAATATAAACAAACAAAGCAAAGACTATGCCAAAATTGAGTCCAGATGTCTGATAGATAATAATTTAATCATTTTAAAGGGTTATAAAATAAGAGAAGTTTGGAAATAGATATTGGTTTATAAAATATTGCAAAAAAGCGACGCTTTTTGTTGCGGATTATATCTTGACATCTTTATTATTATAGGATTTAAATTATTCATCATGAATGGAAGAAAAGAGGAGCCAATGAAATTTTTGAAGATTATTTTTATTGTTTTTTTTGCGGTCTGTGTTTTTTCGCCAACACATCATGCCTGGGCATCGCCTGTTCAGAAGCAGTTAAAAATCACCATTGATAAAATTATGGAAATATTAAAGGACCCGTCATTCAAGGGAGAAGAGCAGGCCGAAAAGAGAAGAGCATCCCTTCGCAAAGTGATCAAGGAAAGATTCAGTTTTGCTAAAATGTCACAATTATGTCTTGGCAGGCACTGGAGGGAAAGAAGTGATGAGGAAAAAAAAGTCTTTATTGACCTGTTTGGACAACTCCTTGAGGAGACCTATATTTCTAAGATAGAGGACTATACCGATGAAAAAGTGGTCTATGTAAAAGAGTTTGTTAAAAAAAAGAGAGCACAGGTAAATACGAAAATTATTACGAAAACAATTGAAATTCTTATTGATTACAGAATGTATAACACCAAAGACGGCTCCTGGATGATATATGACTTGGTGATTGAAGGCGTCAGCCTGGTGGGGAACTACCGTTCCCAGTTTGATCATATCCTTCAGAAAGATTCTTATGACAAGCTAGTGGAAGAGCTTAAAAAGAAAATTGAAAGCTGATCACAACATCTTCAAGTTAACCCGAAGGAAGGTGATGTTTTTAAAAATCAGTAGTTCATTTTATCAGGAATAACCCCCCGGATACCTCCCCTGGGATTTGGCGTGTCCTCCTCCCTTCGCGGGATGAGGTGAATGTGGGTATGAAATACGGTCTGGCCTGCGGTTTCTCCGCAATTTACACCGATATTGAAACCTTTAACCAGCGGATCATTTCCAAGAATTTTGTCTTTCAGTGTTTCAACCAATTCATGGGCATCGCAGCGTTCCTGCCGGGTCATTTCAAAATAATCAAGGCAGTGCCGCTTTGGGATGATGAGCATGTGATTTAAGCTTACAGGTGAAGTGTCCCTGATGGCATAAACAGTTTTGTTTTCAGCAATGACTATTGAATTTTTTATTTTGCAAAATGGACAAAGGGCTCTTGGTTCCGGAGCATTTTTCCGGAAAATATCTGGCTTGTTCATTTGACTTCAGATGAGTTATCTATATCAAAGATGGTTTCTTGTAAATATTCCTTTGTTTTGTACCGGGTAATATGGGACAGCTTTTTTGTAATCATGCCTAATTTTTCCGTTTGCAATAATAATTTATTGATCAAATCAATATTTGCATCACCATCTCCAATATTTAATTTGAGAAGTTCCAGGTTTCCGAGAATGACCTGCAGCGGCTGGCTCATTTCATGGCAGATGCCGCCTGCTGTTTCTATGGCTGCAAATATTTTCTCAGTTTTTTTCAAGTCGGTAATATCATTGGCAAAGACACAGATCCGGGTGACATGGTTTGACTCATTAAAAACCGGATAGAGATTGACATCATAGTATCTTCCCTTTTGTTCTTTCAGATAATTGATGGGATTGTGAGTTCGGGCCACTTTGTCCACCAGTGTTTTAAGCATTGAAAAATCATTTTCACCCAAAAAATTTTTAAAATTTTTATCTATCATTTCCTGGGGACTTTTATTAAACAACAGGGCACCTGGTGTATTCAGGCTAACAATATTTTTTTCAATATCGAACAGGTAAACCAGACTGTTTGTGGCATTGATCATAACCCGTATGGTGCTTTCGCTTTTTTTCAGGGCCTCTATAGTCTGTTTTTTTAATTGATCCGGTGGCATGTTTGTCCGCCTTTAGAAGTGTTTGTATCCCATTTTTTTATCAAGATATACCATAAAGAAAATTTCAATAAAAGGGTTATGCATATTTTATTCTGCATTGTTTATTCAAAAAATATACTTATGTTTAAACTTAAGTTTTTAAAACAAAAAAATAGATCGATAGGCATGAAAAAAATACTAATCACAGGTGCTTCAGGGTTTATCGGAAAAAGGCTTGCCAGCATTTTTTTATCAAAGGGATACCATGTAACCGGTATGGGTACGTCTCAAACCCATCCCTTTTCAATGGAATTTCAAGAATTTGAATGGATCAGTTCAGACACCACTGTTGAAGGAAAGTGGCAGGATCACATTGCAGGATCGGATATCATTATTAATTTGGCCGGTCGAAATATTTTTCGGTATTGGACAAAAAAAACCAAAAAAGCAATTTATGACTCCCGCATATTAACAACCAGACATATTATCAATGCCATTGAGAATGGAAAAACTCAAAAGCTTTTGACAGCTTCTGCCGTTGGAATTTATGGAGATTGCAAGGAAGATTTGTTAACCGAAGAAAGAACCCCGGGAAAGGATTTTCTGGCAAAGGTGTGTACGGATTGGGAGAAAGAAGGGTTAAGGGCCCGAAAAAAAGGGGTCAATGTTGCTGTAATGCGATTCGGTGTTGTTCTCGGGGATGGAGGGGCCCTGTCTTTGATGGTTCCTGTATTTAAGCTGTTCTCTGGTGGCCCCTTGGGTGACGGCCGGCAGTGGTTTCCATGGATACATGTTAAAGATCTTGAAAAAGCGGTTGAATTCATTGTTGAAAACGAAGAACTTGAGGGCATATTTAATTTTACGGGGCCCACGCCTGTACGGCAGAAGCAATTTGCCAAAGCTTTGGGTCGAGCATTAAACAGACCTGCATTTATGCCTGCCCCATCCTTTATAATCAAGGCGATAATGGGTGAACTTGGCGGCTCTCTTTTAAAAAGCCAAAGAGCAATTCCTAAAAATCTTACGAAATCAGGATATTCTTTTTTCTTTTCAGATGCGGGTTCAGCACTTACCGAAATTTTTGAAAAATAAATTTTTAATTGATAATTGGTCCGTTTATCATATATATAATGGGTATTCAAATATTAATGGGTGTGGCATGCGATTTGCAATTATTATGAAAATAATAATTTATTTGAAAAATAGATATAATTAAAAACGCTAACAGGAGGGAAGTAAACATGAAATTTGGATCGGTCGATGAAATATTAAGCTTTGCCATTGACAGGGAAAAAGAAGCAGTTGATTTTTATTCATCTTTAGCCAAAGAAGCAACCAGGACATCACTTAAAGAAATTTTTGAGAAGTTTGCAAAAGAAGAAGAAAACCATGTTATACTTCTTTCGGATATTGCAGGTAATAAAGAGAAAATTGATTCTTATGAGTTTAAGAAAATTACAGATCTCAAAATAAGTGATTATATGGTGGAAACAGAGTATGAAGAAGGCATGCCCATGCCTGAAATCCTTAAACTTGCCATGAAAAGAGAAGAAAAAGCGGTTAAGCTTTACTCCATACTTGCAGACAAGACAGATAATGAAGATGTGAAAAAAGTGTTTATGATCCTTGTTCAGGAAGAATCAAAACATAAACTTGCGTTAGAATCTATGTATGATGATTATCTGGCTGATCAGGACAATTAATTTTTGTTAGTAAAAAGGGTTGATGATGAGTGTCTCAACCCTTTTTTTAGTTGTAAATTAAGAGTGTCTGGATAAAGGAAGAAAAGTGGATTTAAAATGTCTTTTCAGACCATCGACGATGGCGGTTGTCGGAGTGTCCACATCACAGGACAATCACCCGGCTAACGTGATCTACAATAAAAACCATTTGCGATACCCGGTAAAAACATTTCCAGTGAATCCAAGAGGGGGGCTTCTTAATCGCGAAACCCTTTATCAGAGTGTCGGGCATATCGAAGAAGATATTGATATGGCGGTCATTGCAGTCCGTGCAGAGTTTGTTCCCAAGGTAGTGGAACAATGTATTAAAAAGGGGATTGGGGGTGCAGTGATCGTATCCGGTGGATTTGCAGAATCCGGGAATTTAAGTTTACAGCAACGGGTGGTGGATATTGCAAAAGAAGCCTCTTTCCCCTTTGTTGGTCCCAATTGTCTAGGTATTTATGCTCCGGATTACGTGGATACGTTTTTTCTCCCCGGAGAAAGGATCATTCGACCGGATAAAGGCAATGTCAGTTTTATCAGTCAAAGCGGAGGAGTACTGGTGGATCAGATGGTTAAATTCGCAGGCCAGGGTATTGGTGTGTCTCTTGCGGTCAGCATTGGAAACAAGGCTTATATCAGGGAAACAGATATGCTGGACTGGTTGGATAAGGACCTTGGGACAAAAGTGATTGCTTTTTATATTGAAGGGTTTGAAAAAGGAGAGGGTCGTCAATTTATTAAAAAAGCGGAACAATGCTCCAAACCCGTGGTTGTCTTAAAGGCTGGAAAGAGCAAAAAGGGTATTGAGGCGGTTTCCAGCCATACAGCTTCTCTGGCAGGGGATTACAGAGTTTTTTCCGAAATCATGAAACAATATTGTGTGGCTGAGGCTGATAATGAATATGAACTGACTTCCTTTTGTGAGTCATTAAGCTGTTACCCCAAAGGTATTAATCCAAATATCGGTATTATTTCTCTGAGCGGAGGACACGGTGTTATTGCTGCCGATGCCTGTGAGCTGCATGGAATGTTAATACCCCGGATAGAACAGGAAACAATAGATACCATTAAAGAGAAGTTGGCACCGGAAATCAGAAATATTGTTTCCCTTGTCAATCCCCTGGATCTTACCGGAAGCTCGGTGGACAGCGATATCGTGACGGCAGCAAGACATTTGTCAAGGGATATTAATATCGACTGTATTCTTGCCCTGTTGATTCCTTATTCGCCGGGTGTTTCAACAGATATCGGTGCAAAGCTCAGCCAGGTGGCAAGAAATGAAGACAAGCCGATGATTGCATATGTTCCAAACGAAGATAAATATAAAATTATTATCGAAGGGTTTGAACTCAATAATGTTCCGGTGGCATCCTCTGTGGAGGGGGCAGTGCTCATGGCCAAGGCATTGAAGAGGTGCAGATCATGTTAAAAAAAAACAGCGAAAAAATTATAGAGAAAAGCAAGCCCTTAGGATGGGTATTGGAGCCGGATGCAAAGGTATTAATGAAATTACAGGGGTTTGATATTCCTGATTTTATTTTAACCAATTCCTTTGAAGCGGCAGATCAGTTTTTAAAGAAATCAGAATCTCCAGTTGTGGCAAAAGCTGTTTCAAAGAAAATTCTTCATAAGACAGAGCATCAGGCTGTAGTTACAGGAATTTTTTCAAGTGATCACCTAAAAAAAGAAATGGCAAGACTGCAAAAACTTGACGGATGCGAAAATATCCTTGTTGAAGAGATGGTCCAGGGCCTTGAGATTATCATTGGGGCAAAAAATGATTTTCAGTTCGGACCGGTTATTGTTTTTGGCATCGGCGGTACATCCGTTGAAATTTATAATGATACGGCCGTCAGGATGGCCCCGCTTAAGCCGGGCGATGTTTCTTCCATGGTGGAATCACTGAAAGCAAAAGAGATTATATCAGGATACCGGGGGAGGGCGGGTGCTAATATGGAGATTTTAACCCGTTTGGTTGTTAATTTCTCCTTGTTTGTCATGGAACTTGAAAATGATATTGAATCCGTGGATTTAAATCCCGTGATTTGTACCAGGGACCGGTGTGTCATAGCTGATGCAAGAATCATATTGCCATCACCCTGATTGAAGAGGCTATGTGTCGATACACACCTGTATCGTGAGACAAAAAAGATAGAAAAACGAAGGAAGGGTTTATGTCTGATAAAAAGCAGTTAAAAATAATATCCTGGAATGTAAATGGATTGCGGGCAGTGATGAAAAAAGATTTTACAAAAATTATTCATGACCTTGATCCTGATATCCTTCTTCTCCAGGAGATAAAACTCCAGGAAGACCAGCGGACCGATGAGATGATGGGTTTGCATTCTTATAAGTCGTTCTGGTCCTATTCAACTATAAAAAAAGGATACAGCGGCGTTGCGGCCTATTCAAAACCAAAACCTGAAAAAGTTATCACATCGTTTTTAAAACCTGAATTTGATAATGAAGGGCGGGTCATTCAACTGGATTATAATAATTTTATTTTATTTAATATTTATTTCCCCAACGGTCAGATGAGTGATGATCGACTTCAATATAAACTTGATTTTTATGAATGGTTTTTAACCTATGCAAATAAATTGAGAGACCAGGGGAAAAGTCTTATTATTACAGGGGATTTTAATACAGCTCACAATGAAATTGATTTGAAAAATCCAGGACCCAATTCCAAGCGATCCGGTTTTTTAAGAATTGAAAGGGATGTTCTGGACCGGATGGTCAATCAAGGGTATGTGGATACTTTCAGACATTTTTATCCGGAACAAGTGAAGTATTCGTGGTGGTCATATAGGTTTAATGCAAGAAAAAATAATGCCGGCTGGCGGATTGACTATTTTTTTGTGACAAAGGATCTTATCGATAAAGGCATTGTAAAACAAGCCTTTATCGATAATGATGTATTTGGATCAGATCATTGCCCGGTCGGTGTGGTGGTCGAGATCTGATAATGTTGTCAGCCCATGGAGGAGCACAGTTCCCGGGCAAACTCAGAGCATTTCAATTCAATTGCACCCGGGATCTGCCGTGCCAGATCATAGGTAACTTTTTTGTTTAAAATGGCTTTTTGCAGTGCCGCATGGATCACATCCGATGCTTCATTCCATCCCAAGTGATCCAGCATCATGGCGCCTGAAAGAATAACAGAGCCCGGGTTTACCTTATCCAGCCCGGCATATTTGGGGGCTGTGCCATGGGTGGCTTCAAACACGGCACAATGATCCCCGATATTGGCACCCGGTGCAAGCCCCAGACCACCGACCATGGCTGCCAGAAGGTCTGAAATATAGTCTCCATTAAGGTTGGGTGCTGCAATAACATCATATTCACTGGGCCGCAAAAGAACCTGCTGGAACATGTTGTCGGCAATCCTGTCCTTTAAAACGATCTTTCCTTCAGGGATTTTGCCGTCAAACCGGTCCCAGAGATTTTGTTCGGTGATGATGACGTCTTTGAACTCATTTTCCCCAACTTCATATCCCCATTTTAAAAATGCACCTTCGGTAAATTTCATGATATTGCCTTTGTGCATAATGGTGACACTTTTTCTATGATGATCAAC
>NZ_JAUWQB010000044.1 GCF_030611305.1 Desulfobacula sp.
AGACTATCGCTAAGAAGACCACCGCTAAGAAGACCACCGCTAAGAAGACCACCGCTAAGAAGACTGTTAAAGATAAAACTAAAAAAACATTTCAAAAAGAAAAAGAAAAGAGTGCGAAGGAAAAACTGGTTAAAGAGCTTGTTTCTTCTAAAAAATCCCGTTCGGATATTGAGTTTGGTGCCGTTACTGATCCTGTGAAAATGTACCTCAAAGAAATGGGGATGGTTACTTTGCTCAGCCGTGAAGGTGAGATTGAAATTGCCAAAAAGATTGAGCTTGGGGAACGTGATGTTCTGCGAGCCATGTTGGATTGTCCGATATCATTATCCACAATTTTCATCTATGGAGATAAGATGGAAAAAAAATCCATGCGTCCCAAGCATGTTTTAAGGGATGTGGATGAAGGGGATGGGGTTGTCGATGAGGTTTCCAAGCAGGAAAAATTTTTAAATTCTATAAAAATAATAAAAGATATTCATCAGGAAAATCTAAACAAAAGAGATCTATTGCTTCAAGAGAAAAAAGGATCTAAAAAATATGAAACCTTTTCCAAAGAGATATTTAATAACACGGAAATCATATTTAAAGAATTAAAAAGATGGCGATTTGAATCCAATATTATCAATACCATTGAAAAAAACATTATCAATACCATTGATTGGTTTGACAAAGTTGATGATCTACTTGAAAAATGCGCTAAAACTTTTAATGTTAAAACTCAAAAAATGCTTGACCAACTTTCTGATGAAAAAACATTTATAAACTGGGCAACATCCAAGTCTGATATTAAAAAGGAGAAAGCGATAATATTATATCAGGACCTCTGTTCCATTTTAACCCAGGTTTCTTGGAGAAAAAATGAAACTAAAGGAGATTCCAGGTTTTTAAAACAGATTACTGGCTGTATCAACAAAGGGCGTAGAAATGCCGATTTTGCGAAAAGAGAACTGGTGAGAGCAAATTTAAGACTGGTGGTCAGTATTGCAAAAAAATATACGAACAGAGGATTGCAATTTCTTGACTTAATCCAGGAAGGCAATATCGGCTTGATGAAGGCGGTCGATAAATTTGAATACAGAAGAGGATATAAATTTTCTACATATGCCACATGGTGGATCAGGCAGGCCATCACAAGAGCTATTGCAGATCAGGCCAGAACCATTCGGATTCCAGTCCATATGATTGAAACCATAAACAAGCTTATTCGAACATCACGATACCTTGTACAGGAAATGGGGAAGGAGCCGTCGCCGGAAGAAATTGCAGAAAAGATGGAAATTCCCATTGAAAAAGTTAGACGGGTATTAAAAATTGCCAAAGAACCCATCTCTCTTGAGACGCCTATTGGTGAAGAGGAAGATAGTCATCTTGGCGATTTTATCGAAGACAAGAAGTTTTCCATTCCCTCAGATGCAGCCATTGATTTCAGCTTGGCAGAGCAGACCAGGAAGATCCTTGCCACGTTGACACCACGTGAGGAAAAAGTTCTTCGAATGCGGTTTGGTATTGGCGAAAAATCAGACCATACCTTAGAAGAAGTTGGAAAGGATTTTACTGTGACAAGAGAGCGTATCCGTCAGATTGAGGCAAAAGCGTTGAGAAAGTTGAGGCATCCGACAAGAAGCAAGAAGCTCAAGACCTTTATTGAAAATTAAATTGGTTGAGAATTAAATCTTGACACAAAATTTGTATTTATATATATTTCAAAATTGTGTGAATGAACGGGCCCATAGCTCAGTTTGGCAGAGCCACCGGCTCATAACCGGTCGGTCCCTGGTTCGATCCCAGGTGGGCCCACCATTTAAATAGAGTAAAGACATATTTTATGGTTGGAGCTAAAAACCCAAAAGGATACTCAACTTGCATATGAATGTGCCTGAAGAATATCAATCAGATATACAAAACAGAAAACGTGGTATTTTACCACGTTTTTTTTATTTGTAGGTGGATTTATCATGGTGAGAACAAAGGATATATTGGAACTGCTTAATATAATCGCACCTTTTGATATCGCTGAAGATTGGGATAACTCAGGATTTCAGGCTGGTAATCTGAACTGGGAAGTGAAAAAAGTGATGATTGGGCTTGATGTTTCCTATGGCTTAATGACTGCTGCAAAAGAAGGTAATTGTGACCTTGTTCTCACTCATCACCCTTTGATGCACCGGGCTGAAAAATTTATTAATTTTAATAGAATGCCGGGTAGTGCAATCGAAATTGCAGCAAGACATAGAATCAGTATTATTTCAGTCCACACAAATTTAGATAAAGCCAATGACGGTTTAAATGATTATTTCGCAACAAAACTTGGTATCAAGAAAACGAAAATTTTTTTGATGGAAAGTCCGTCATCTGTGCCAACGGATGAAATGATCGGTATTGGCAGAATCGGATACCTTAAATCAAAAGCTTCGCTTAAACAAGTTGTTCACCAAGTAAAAAAAACACTTAATTTGACCCATCTGAGAGTAACGGGAGATATGGATTTACCCGTAACTACTATTGCCGTTTGTACTGGTAGCGGGGGCTCTCTGGTTGATGTATTTCTAAGATCCAATGCTGATGTTTATATCACCGGGGATATTAAATATCATGAAGCAAGACGTGTTGAAGAATATTCGAAGGGGCTTATTGATGTGGGGCATTTTGGTTCTGAACATATGGCGATTGATCTGCTGTTTGACAAATTAGGTCGGGCGATTCAGAAAGCCGGACTGAATATACAGATAGAAAAGTTTAAAAAAGAAAAAGATCCATTTATTATAGTTTAAGGATAAGACATTATGAATGATACTTCCACTAAATCGGATATAGAAACCCTGGTCAAACTTCAGGAAGCTGAAACTCAAATTGTCAGGCTTAAAGCTGTCCTGGAAAAAGTTGAAAAGAAAAAAGAGAAATTAAGTGGTCAGCTAAAGCAGTTTGGAAATGCCTTGGAAGAAAACAAAGAAAATCTTTTAAGTGACACAGCCGCTTGCAAAGATATTGAGAGCGAAATTCAAATTGTTGATGATCGTATTATTAAAAGCAATGAAAAATTAAGGATGGTAAAGACCAATAAGGAATATCAGCTTTTTTTAAGAGAAGTGGACGATACCAAGAAACGTAAGGATGCGTTGGAAACAGAATTGCTGGAATATCTTGATGAAAAAGAAAAAATGGAAAAAATTGTTCAGGAAAGTGAAAAAGAATACCATCTTCTTAAGGATCAAATAGAAGGTGAACAAAAAGACATTGAAAAAAAATCAAAGGATGATAGAGAACTTCTTGATGAATATTTTGCCCAGCAGAAAAAAATTGGAAAAAATCTGGATCCTTCGTTGATGACCCGGTTTGTAAGAATATCAAAAATGAATAAGGGGTCAGCCGTAGTGAACGTGAAAAATGAAGTATGCATGGGGTGTTTTATGAACATACCGCCTCAATTATATATTGAAGTACAGCGCGGGAATTCATTGATTTCATGCCCGCAATGCAGTAGAATCCTTTATTACATAAATATTTAAAAAATCGGTCTGACCAGGTAAAATGATCGCTGGGTTTTTAACCTGGAGGAAAGTCCGAACACCACAGGACAGGACGCTCCATAACGTGGAGTCACGGTGACGTGAAGGAAAGTGCAACAGAGAGTAGACCGCCTGGATTGGTAATCCAATCCGGGTAAGGGTGAAACGGTGCGGTAAGAGCGCACCAGTTTTTCGGGTGACTGGAAAAGCTTGGCAAACCCCGTTCGGTGCAAGACCAAATAGGAAAACGTTTGAGGGTTGTCCGCCCAAGTTTTCGGGTAGGTCGCATGAGGTGTGCGGCAACGTACATCCAAGATGAATGATCGTTGATCTGTTCGAGGTAACGAGAGCAGGTAACAGAATTCGGCTTATCAACTGGTCAGGCCGATTTTTTTCTTTTTAATGTTGGGTTATTAATTATGAGTTTTACTTGTGATATTTCATTTAAGGAAAAAGCCAATATTTTTTCTTATGAATACCTAAAATGCATTTTGTTTATTGTTAAACTTGATGATGACGATTATATCTTCACAAAAAAATTATACTCAAAGCTTATTACTACCTCTCATATCCTTGAAGATTTTTTGGATTTTCATGGCGCTAAAAAAAATAAGGAATGGGTGTTTTATCGTGAGTTGTCTGCAACAATTCGGCATCTTGCATTGGCTTGCTATTCCCAAAGACATATCCTCAATCGGTTTAAGTTTTATCTTTTTGAAGCAAACCGTTATGAGACGTTTAAGCTTGAAGCATTTGATACACTGAAAATTTTACAGGAATCCATAAAACTTGCGGCGCCTGTGATCATAGAGGAAGCCCTCCGTCTGAAGATCAATGTACCGGATACCGGGTATGAACTGAGTTATTTTCCCGGAATCTCATCTACACAACAGCTTGATCACAATATCGATGATTTTAATGCCAAAAATCAGCAAAGAGAGAACTTGACACGGATTGCCAGTGAATTTTTGGAAGTTGTAAAAGATTTCGATCAGTTAGCATTTTACGAGCGCTATGATTTAAAAAAAATAAATGAACTTGTCCCTGAACAAATCAATGAGGTGAGCATTAGAAGATATGAAATGTTGATTCATAATATTCAGTCTTCGTTTGATTCATATGTGGTAAATACAAGATCATCATCAGAAAATATTATGCTTGAGCAACTCCGCAGTCATTTTTCCATTGTATTTCACCTCCTTCAGGTAGCGGGCAGATTATTACATTTTTATGAACGCCATATGTATGACATTGGGTTTAAGGATGTATATAAAAATGTCAGTGTGTCTTTATCCGATTTAATCGATCCGGATGTTCTGCTGGATCGGGCGGTTAATTACTGCTTGTTTTATGCCCGGAAATTTTTATCCTCGGGCAAAACGCTGGCTTCTGAAATATTGAATGAAAACATGGAAACGTCGATTATAGAAGTTGGAATTCCAATGGATCGTGGATTTCACAGCCGTCCAAGTCTTTTGGTCGCTAAAATTGTTCAGCATTATGGCGGTGAAGTTAAGATGCTTGTAAATAATGATATTTTTGATGCTGCAAGTGTTCTGGATATTCAATGGGCCGGCGGGAAAATAAAAAAGGAAGAGGTGGGAATAGTTCAGTTTAAAGGCGACTTGCGGGCATTAACCGATCTGAAAATTCTTGCCGATGTGAATTATGGAGAAGACCATATGGGAAAAGGAATTCCCTTGCCCAAAGAATTGTCTTATTTGAGTTGAAATGGATGAATTAAAACATTTTGTCATCGTTGTTGCCGCAGGCACAGGCCTGCGAATGGGGTCAAAGACTAAAAAGCAATATCTTCATTTGGATGGAATCCCAATTCTCACTCGAACCATCATGGTGTTTGATACGTGTGATCAACTCCATGAAATTATTCTTGTTGTTCCAAAAGATGATGAAGAGTATTGCAAAACTCATATTATTGATCCATATAGGTTTAAAAAAAAGATTCATCTGGTTGAAGGAGGGAAAGAAAGACAACACTCCGTCTTAAATGGTTTGAAACGCATTCGGGATGGAATGAGCCGTGATAAAGAAGCCATCGTAATGATTCATGATGGTGTACGGCCTTTTATAAATCAAGAAATTATTAAAAATTGTATCCTCAATGCCATTGAATATGGCGCCTGTATTCCCGCTGTTAAAATAACAGATACGGTAAAAGAAGTCTTACCTGATTTGGTTATTCAAAAAACATTAAACAGGAGGAATCTTTATAAAGCCCAGACTCCCCAAACCTTCAAACTGGGCTTACTGTTACGTGCATTCGATCATGCAATGAAAACTTCTTTTTGGGGAACCGATGACGCCTCGCTAGTAGAACATTTAGGTCACAAGGTGGTTGTCATAAAAGGTTCTCAACTGAATATTAAAATCACGAGCCCAGAAGACCTTGTTCTGGGAGAATATCTGTTATCTGGAATTTAGCTGAAAGCTTTCAATGACCTGAATAAACTCCGAAGAAAGCAAATCATTTGACTCTGTTTTTTTATATTGTTATATTTAAGGCAAGCATAAATATAAATCGTAATTCGCGCTATTTATAATGATCAGTGGCAACGTAATGTCTAACTTATGTGTATAAAATCTGCCATTGGCAGAAAATGAAAAGAAATTCCAACCAATTTTGAATGGCAGCATAAGCCTCCTTGCTGCCCAGGGGAGGGTAAAATGGCCGGCAAAACTAATCCAAAGTCTTTAATATTTCATATCGATGCACTTCAAAAAGGAAAACGATTGTTTGAAGATGCCTTTCAGGGAGTTTCCCGGATGATCCTTGATGCGGGCATTCAGAAGATTACAGTCAAAGGAAAAACAACATATCAGTTTGATATATTCAGTCAAGGGAAAAAACATCTGGTAGGCATGTACGATGAAATAAACAGTTTTGTTTCATTTGTAAAAGATGCTTCAGAAGGCGGATCTTCAAGGGAAATGGCCTTTGTTCTGGTGGGTGAGCCCGGCAATGGTAAAACGTTTCTAGTAGAATACCTTTGTGCTCGATACAGAGAGTTTCTAACCATTCCTCAAAATAGAAAATATACCTTCAGGTTTAATAATCTGGATCAGCTTGGCGGTTATGGGAACATTAACTTTATTGAGTCCCAGACATATGAGGATCCCATGATCCTGGCGATGAGCCTTTGTGAAACCAAGGACAAGTCAAAAGAGTATCTTTCCAAAAAGTTTAAATTTACTGCCAGGCAGACAGAGGCCCTCTATGATAAATATCGCCCTTTGGGTGCCTGTTCCGCTTATATACTCAATCAGATTCGAGAGTATACGGATAACAATATCACAAAGATGCTCTCATTTCTGGAAATTGTACCGGTTCCTTTAATTGAAAGCCTGGGTACCATAACGGGTAAATATCCTGCCAAGGATAAGATTACATCTTCGGCTGTGGATCTCATGGGAGAGGAATCCATTCAAAGGCTTCTTCATATTTCCGATTCAAACAATCCCTATCGATTTGATTTAAGAAGAGGGGCTCTGGCAAGGGTGGCCGGCGGAGGTATTCATTTCAGTGATGAAATTTTTAAAAATAAGAAAGATTTGGTCCAGGTTTATCTTGGGGTGATTCAAAACCGGACAATCGAACTGGACGGGTTCAAGTGGCCAATTGACACGTTGATTGTTGCCACCAGTAATAATTCAGAATTTGATACCTTTCTTTCCGAAAGAGAAGAAGCTCCGATTGTTGACAGGTGCAGAATCTGTTATGTCGCACATAATACAGATTATAAGATCCAGAAAACCTTAACAGAGTATGCCATTGGTACAGACACGAAAAGGTCCCTTGATTCAAAAGTGCTGCATCAGGATCCCAATTTGAATCATGCTGCTTCCGTAGGTGTTGTCCTGACAAGATTGCCCAGATCCGACAAATTGACCCCTGTCGAAATCATGAAGCTTGCAGCAGGAGAAGTAGCCGGAGAAAAGAGCCTTAAAACCCTTGCCGAGCTGATTGATGCCTTAAATCGGGATACGGATATCACCAAAAGGTTTGGGCAAAAAGGCCTTGGACAGAGAAACCTTGGACGAGCGGTACAGCTTTTATTGGAGAGTTCTGAAACCAATGAAGGCCAGTGCATGTTTGCCTTGGACATTTTCAACACCCTTGAAAGAACGGTTCTGGATTATGTCCAGGAACCTTCTGACCGGGCAAAATTTATGGAAGATTTGAAAATTGCAAGGGGGTTGTACCGCGAAAGAATTATGACCGAGATGTTTAATGCCTATATGGATGAACCTTTGGCGATAAGAAAAGATGTGATGAACTATGTAAACATGATTATTGGCGTTGATGCAGAACATCTTGGCCCCGACATGATGTGGAAGTATAAAGATCCCCAGACCGGTGAACTCAAAGCCCTTAAAATAGACGAAAGATATATCAAAAATGTTGAAGAACGGCTTGGTTTGAAAACTGAAGAACAAAAAGCTTCTTTCAGAAATACCATCAGAAAGATTTATGGTCAGAAGCTTTCCGTGGATGCAAATTATGATTTCATGGATAATCTTGAATTGGTCAAGGCGATTACCGATGTCAGGCTTAAATCAGACATTGCCGGGGCCGGTTCATTAATCGGGGCCCTTGCCAACAGGACAAATGAAGAAAATCAAAAGCTTTATGACAGAATGACGTATACCATGAATAAAAAATTAGGGTATTGCAGAACGTGTGCCCAAAAAACCATTGAATATTTCTGTAGTCAAGAGGACGACAAATAACCAAGGGAGGCAAATTATAATGATAACCCTTGACGAACTTCTTGAAAGAGACAGAAGAAGAGAAGAAGACGGATTTAAGCGAAAAATTCGTATCGGGAGAATTGTCAAGCCTGGATCAGGTGGAAAAGATAAGATTATCATTGTCCCGACTACGGTTGAAGAAAAATTTATCCATGATGACATCAAGCTGGATCAAGAGCCTGGCGAAGGAGAGCCTACCGGCGGAACAGGTGAGGGTGAAGAAGGCGATATCATTGGAGAACAGCCGGTCCGTCCCGAAGAAGGTGAAGAAGGAGAGGAAGGTTCAGGAGAGGGTCCTGGAGAAGGAGAGGGTGGGGAGCACGAACTGGAATCCAATGCCTATGAGCTTGGCAAGGTACTATCCCAGGATTTTCAATTGCCGAATTTAAAGGACAAAGGAAAAAAAAGAACCCTGGCAAGATATGTATACGATTTAACGGATAAAAACAGAGGTTCAGGCCAGGTACTTGATAAAAAAGCAACATTAAAAAAGATTGTTGAAACCAATATTACCCTTGGGAATATCCCAGATGTATCAAATATCGATACTGCAAAATTTATTATTTCGCCACAGGATATGATTTACAGGATTTTATCCAGGGAAAAAGATTATGAATCTCAGGCGCTTGTATTTTTTTTAAGAGATTATTCAGGATCAATGGGCGGAAAGGTAACCCAGACTGTGGTATCCCAGCATGTCATGTTGTATTCCTGGCTCTTATATCAATATGAAAAACAGGTTGAAACACGGTTTATTCTTCATGATACGGAAGCCAAGGAGGTGTCTGATTTTTATAAGTATTATTCTTATAAAGTGGCGGGTGGTACCAAGGTTTTTACGGCTTTCAAGATGGTAAATGAAATTGTTGAAAGAGAAAATCTGGCACGGGATTATAATATATATGTTTTTCACGGGACAGACGGAGATGACTGGGATAAGGAAGGAAAACAGACCATTGCCGAGATTAAAAAAATGCTGAATTATGTGTCCAGACTAGGTGTTTCTGTTGTAGAACATTCCTATGTCGGTTCAAAACAGACTGAGGTGGAAAAGTATTTGAAAACATCCGGCATACTCAATAAATATAGCAATTTGATCAAACTGGATGTAATGGGTGAAGATGCGGATGACTCGAGAATTATTCAAGGCATAAAAAGGCTTATTTCATGAAAGAAGCGGTGATCTAAACCCGAAAGTGAGACAACTATGGAGCTTGTAAGTCAACATGTCAAAGGTATTATGGAAGAATGCAAACTCAGGGCTCGCGATCAAGGCTTGACGTTTGACGATGAAACGCTTGAATATATAGTAACCAACCGGGACATGATTGAACTCAGTCCTAAAGTGATGATACCGACTCTTTATGATTACTGGGTGCATGATGTGAGAGTCTTGTCAGGAAAAGGCATGTACGAAGCCTATCCTTCAAATCCATATGAAACGGTCATAAATACTCGTCCTGCCATTTCATTTTACAATGATAATAATCCTGATTGGCTCAATGTAATGATTTTTTACCATGTCCTCGGGCACATCGATTTTTTTCAGAATAATTTTTTTTATAAAAATACATGGGATATAGATTTAACAGGACAGGCATTGTCAGACAAACGGATGATTGCTCAACTTAGATCTGAAAAGGGCAGATGGGTTGATTATATCATTGAATTTTCCCGGGGGATCGACAACCTGGTAGGGTATCAAAAAGAACTTAATCAGTATATTATGAAGGATACCAGGCACAAATTGAGCAAGACAGACTTTTATTTTGATATATTTTTACAAAAGATTAAAAATGTACCCCAGCATGAGTATTTGAAGGAGATTACAAGATTCAATGCCATTATTAATGGCAGCGAAGACTTTTTCGACCAGGTGATCGGCAAATATCCTGAATTTGAGGAGCTCTATAAAAAGGAGCTTTCGATCAAGGTAAAACCGGATCAGGATGTCATGGAGTATATCCTCCGGTTCTCTCCGTTTTTAAAAGAAGAAGAAAACACGTGGATCAAATCTGTGATTCAAATCGTTAGAAATACATCTTTATATTTTCAGCCACAGATTAGAACAAAAATTATGAATGAGGGCTGGGCAAGCTATTGGCATGAATATCTTTTTATGAGAGATGACAGGATCTGCGGCCATGAAATAGACTTTGCCAAGGTTAATGCCGCTGTAACATCTATGCCAAAAGTCGGATTGAATCCCTATGCCCTCGGATTGAGGCTGTTTCAACATATTAAAAATATGGAAGATAAGGGATGTTATTCGTTTGATTATATGTTTTTAAACGATGAAGTCGGGAAAAAAAAATATAACCAGGATAAAAATTCAGGGGCGCAGTTTGTATTAAAAGTTCGTGAAAATTTTAATGATTTTACCTTTATCAATACATTTATTGATCAGGAGTTTATTGCCGAACATGACCTTTTTGTTGCAGGAAAACGGTTCAATAACTCCAGGATGACCTGGGAATTTTATATCAAATCTAAAAAAGCGGAAGATTACAAGGAAATGATCATCGATACCCTATATCACCCACCTGAAATATTTGTGGATAAGGCCAGCAGTAAAAAAGGAATTTTGTATCTGAATCATAAATTCGAAAACAAACCCTTGAAGATGGATTTTATTGAAAACACCATGGTAGGCATAGAATATTTATGGGGAGGCCCTGTGCATCTTGAGACCAGCGAACCCGTTGTGTCAGGAAAAACTGAAACTAACCACGCCAGTTTTTGGGATCCGGCATCTCATAAGAATGGAGAAAAAAGATCAGAAAATATAAAATGGAAAAGAATGCTTTATGTGATGGAAAATCGTAAAGTTCATAAACGGGAGTTATAATTAAATATGGAAATCGAATCTTCAAAAGAAATATCAGTTGATCAAACCCTTGATCTATTGGATAAAAATATAACTGATTACCAGAGGCTTAAGCCTGTTCCGTTTGAAGAATTTTTAAATATTTTAAATGCCAGGCCTTCCCGGATTTTAAGAAACATTTTTCAGGCCTTCCATGATATGATAAAATACTATGTTGATGAATCCGAAGAAACCATAACAAGGGATATCGACAGGTTAACCTTTACAAATTATGATTGTTCCAGGCTTTTTGTTGAAGATTCTGAAAATTCTTATTTCACTGACATGCTTTTTGCCAATCGGTTTATGAAACAGATGGAGTATTTACGACATGGAGCGCAGCAGAACAGGATATATATTTTTTATGGCCCCCATGGCTGCGGAAAGAGCACATTTTTAAATAATTTATTAAATAAATTTGAAAAGTATGCCAACACTGAAGAAGGCCTAAGGTATGAGATAGTATGGCGGTTGAATATTAAGAAACTCCAGGACAAAGACAAGTCTCTGAACGTATCTACCTTTGAAAAATTATTCAACTATGTTGAACAGGGAGAGGGTACTCGTTTTAAACGAAAACCAAAGGAAGGATTACTTGCCGGCACAGATGCCGAATATATTGAAGTGCCCTGCATTTCACACGACAATCCATTTCTTGTGATACCTAAGAATCAGCGAAGAATAGTTTTAGATGAGCTGATTAAAAACGATGAGTTCAAATGGCGCCTTTTCACAGAAAAAGAGTATGAGTGGGTGTTCAAAGAAGATGTCTGCACTATTTGCTCTTCTATCTATCATTCCTTGCTGGAGCGGTTGGGCAACCCTAAGGAAGTGTTTAAGATGCTCTATGCCAGGCCTTACTATTTTAACCGTCGCCTTGGAAACGGCATCAGCGTTTTTAATCCGGGTGACAGACCGCTAAAACAAAACATTGTTTCAAATGAAATGCTGCAAAACAGGATCAATACCCTGTTCCAGGATTCCAATGTGATCAATTATCTCTATTCAAGATTTGCAAAAATCAATAATGGAATTTATGCACTCATGGATATCAAGGCCCATAACATCGATCGCATGGTTGAACTCCATAATATTATCAGTGAAGGGCTTCACAAAGTAGAAGATATTGAAGAAAGGGTGAATTCATTATTTTTTGCTTTGATGAATCCCGAAGATAAAAGAAGCATCCGTGATTTTCCTTCATTTGAAGACAGGATTCAATACATTGATATCCCTTATGTCCTTGATATAAAAACAGAAGTTAAAATTTATAATAATATTTTCGGTCGACACATTGAAGGCAGTTTTCTTCCAATGGTTCTGGAAAATTTTGCAAGGATTATCATCTGCACAAGAATCGGTAAAAAATCCCAGGCCCTGGCTGAATGGATTAAAGATCCTGCAAAGTATAAGAATTTTTGCGATGAAAAGTTGATGCTTTTAAAGATGGAACTGTTTTCGGGTAATGTTCCAAAATGGCTGGGAGAGGATGATGTTAAATCACTGGACAATAAGATGCTTAAAAAGATTATTTCCGAATCGGAAATTTATGGAAAAGAAGGACTGTCCGGCCGAGAGTCCATTAAAATCTTTGATCAGTTTTATTCACAATATGCCAAAGAAGACCAGCTAATCAACATGCCCGATTTATGCACTTTTTTCAACAAATTTGATGACCAGCCAAAAAAGGTGATCCCCCAGGGATTCCTTGAATCTTTATTAAGAATGTATGATTATTGTATTCTTCAGCAGGTTAAAGAATCATTGTACTATTACAACGAGGAACAGATAGCCAAAGATATTAAAAATTATATTTCTGCTGTTACAAATGAGTTGAATTCAGTTGTAAAGTGTATTTTTACAAAAGATGAGATCCATGTAACCGAAGAATTTCTTGAAAGTATTGAAAACAGACTTTTGTCTGAAAATATGGACAAAAAACGAAGACAGGAACTCCGAAATGATGTGTTAAGGGAGTATACAACCCGAGCCCTTTCCCATGAAATCATGATCGAGGGAAAAAATATTACGGAAACCAGGTTGTTTGAATCCTTATATGACCGGTATGTTCACAACTTGAAAAAACGGGTGCTTGAACCCTTTATTGAAAATGAAAATTTCAGGAATGCCATAAAAGATTATGATACTGAAAAATATAAAGCCCATGACAAACGGATTAAAAAAGATGTGAAATTTCTTTTAGACAACCTCTCCACGAAATTCGGGTATACATCCCAGGGGGCGAATGAGGCATGTATTTATGTAATTGATAATGATCTGGCAAATAAGTTTAAATAATCTTTTCTATATTTATTTCTTGATTCTTTTCAAAAGTTCCTTTAAATCAAGATCATAATTTTTTACGCGTGACCTTCAGGTTAAAGGAAAACTATATAGCGTTTAATAGTGTATTTTCAGACAAATATGTCAAGTCAATTAATCAAAGAAATCCAAACCGCAGACAATTGTGTGGTTATTACCCCGACAGACGGATCTCATAAAGCCTATTTAACGTCTCAATTATTTAAAGACTCTAAGGTCCCAATTGTTGTCATTTTAAAAGATACAAAAAAGGCACTCCATTTTATTGATGATTTTTCTTTTTTTCTGCCTGAAAAAAAAGATCAACTCATTTTTTTTCCGGGGTATCATATCCTGCCGTTCAAGTCTTTATCATATCACAAAGAGACATCTACAAACAGGCTTGCCGCTTTGTCCAAAATCATGAACTCAACTTCAGAACCGTTAATTGTTGTAACGGTTGTAGATACGATTCTGCAAAAGTTGATTCCTAAAAAAGAAATCAATGAATTTGCAGAATTGGTCATCGCCAACGAAGAGGTTGATAGAGCCGCACTGATCGAAAAACTTGAATCTGGCGGCTATACCAAGACCTCTCTTGTAGAAGATCCGGGAGAATATTCTGTCCGCGGAGGCCTTCTGGATATTTTTTCTCCCGGTGAAACATATCCTGTTCGAATTGAATTCTTTGGGGACCTGGCAGAGTCTATCCGTTATTTTTCTCCATTTACCCAGCGTGGGATTAAAGAAATTTATGAAACCATTATTATTCCTGCAACCGAAGCCATCATAACCCGGGAAAATCTGCCTCATATTCTTGCACGTATCAGACAAGCTGGGACTATTGCAGGATTGGATGCATCAAAAGTAAGACAGGTTGTTAATGAAACCCGGGAATTTGGAAGATTCGCGGGTATTGAAAGCATGTTGTCCATTGTCTATGAAGATCTTGATACATTCTTTGATTATATTCCTGAAAACACTCTTTTTTTGTTGGACTCTCCTGAAGAATTGGAATTTAATGCAAATGATTTTGAAAACAAAGCATTGGTCAATTACAAAACAACAGCATCTGAAAGCAGGCTTTGCGTTGAACCGGATTCCATCTACTTAAAATGGAGTAAGATAAAATTTTACATTAACACACAAAGACATACATCATTTAAACGATTGAATGTTACAAACAAACCCTTCAATTCAGATCAGCCGGCATTTATATTTAATTATCAGGATAATACGGCTCTGTCTTCATTATTAAAAAGACAAGGAACCAAAGATAATCCTTTATTGCCATTGGTTGAGTGGTTCAATGATCAACTTGACAACAAAATGAATATATTGTGTGTGGTCAGTCAGGAATCTCAATCAAAAAGATTAATTTCATTGTTAAAGCCTTATGGTATTGAGCCAAGATTATGCCAGACATTCAGCACTGCTATAAGTGAAAAATCAGGAATTTATTATGTCATCGGAAATTTATCATCTGGTTTTGTTCTAAAGGAAGAAGGGTTTTCTTTGTTAACCGACAATGAAATTTTCGGTAAAAAAAGAATTCGCAGACGACATAAAGCAAAAGCAAGAAGAGATTTAAAGGCTCTGGTTATCACACCGGAAGAGTTGAAAAATGGAGATATTGTCGTTCATCTTGAACATGGGGTGGGTCAATATGAGGGATTATGCAGTTTAAAGTTAAATGGGATTTCCCAGGATTTTATTCTTATTATTTATCAGGACAATGATAAGCTGTATTTGCCGGTTGATCGCATTGAAATGATTGGAAAGTATATCGGGGTGGATGGGTACACACCTGTTCTCGATAAAATCGGGTCCAAAGCATGGATAAAATCAAAAGCAAAAGCAAAAGAAGAAGTCGAAAAGCTTGCTACAGATTTATTAAATCTTTATGCACAGCGAAAGGTTAACAAAGGATTTGCATTCAGCAGCCCGGATAATTATTATAATGATTTTGAAGCTGCCTTCTCTTATGAAGAAACCCGTGATCAGCTAAAGGCTATTGATGATGTGCATATAGACATGGAATCAAGTATTCCAATGGACAGGCTGATCTGTGGAGATGTCGGGTACGGTAAAACAGAAGTTGCTGTCCGGGCAGCGTTTAAAGCCGTAAATGACGGTAAACAGGTGGCGGTTGTGGTGCCAACCACTATATTGGCAGAACAGCACGTTTCAACATTTAGAGACCGGTTTAAAAACTACCCTGTCAATATTGAATGCTTATCAAGGTTTCGCAATAGAAAAGAGCAGATAAAAATAGTTAAAAAAATTAGTTCAGGCCTTGTGGATATTGTCATTGGAACTCACAGGCTTCTGCAAAAAGATGTTGATTTTAAATCCATAGGACTTTTGGTGATTGATGAGGAACAGCGTTTTGGTGTGAAGCATAAGGAAACGTTAAAAAAGAAGCGCACTGGTGTGGATGTCCTCGCGTTAACAGCGACTCCCATTCCTCGAACCCTTCACATGTCTTTAACCGGCATGAGGGATATCAGTATCATCACAACCCCTCCTGCAGACAGGCAGCCGATAATTTCATATATCTCAAAATATGAAGATTCCATTGTAAAGGATGCCATTCAAAGAGAGCTTTCAAGAAAAGGTCAAATCTTTTTTGTCCATAATAATATCAAAACCATTTTTAAAACAGCACAGAATTTGGAAAAACTGGTTCCGGAAGCCAAGATCGGTGTAGCTCACGGCAGGCTTTCGGAAAATGATCTTGAAACGGTGATGTTCAAGTTTGTAAATTTTGAAATTGATGTTCTGGTATGCACAACCATTATCGAATCCGGTCTTGATATCCCTTCGGCAAATACAATGATAATTAACAAAGCGGAACGATTCGGACTGTCACAAATTTACCAGCTGAGGGGCAGAATCGGGCGCGGGGACCATCAGGCCTATGCGTATCTGTTTATTTCCGATGAAAGCAGGCTGACAAAAGATGCCCAAAAAAGGCTGTCAGCACTGATGGAATACAAGGATCTGGGGTCAGGATTTCAGATCGCCATGAAGGATCTTCAAATCAGAGGAGCAGGCACAGCCCTTGGTGCATCTCAGTCCGGCCACATTGCAGCAGTTGGGTATGATATGTTTTTAAAATTACTGGATCAAGCGGTGCATGACCTGAAAGGAGAAGAAATCATTGAGCCTTTGGAGCCGGAAATCAATGCCTCCATGTCTTCGGGATTTCCGGATCATTATATAGAATCTGTTGAACAGCGATTAACCATATACAGGCGCCTGTCAAGAATTACCAGGATTTCAGATATAACAGATATGAAAAAAGAGCTTACAGACCGATATGGCAAATTGCCTAAAGAGGCTGAAAATATGCTCTTAAAAATTATGCTGCGGGTTTATTGTATCCAGGCAGGAGTTCAGCGGCTTGATATCACACCCAATACCTTAACCCTTGCTTTTTCTGAAAAACATAGAAAAAAATCGCTGGATTCTTTAAATAAGGCACTAAAGGGTTTGGCACATTTTGAATTCATTAAAAAAGACAGCATTCGAATTCAACTTGGAAGAAAAAGAAACAATATCTCCAAGGCCCTTTTGGAAACTCGAAATATTCTCAAAGCAATAATTTGAAACCAATTGTAATAAATAAAATTCATTTTTTTTAAGATAACCTTTTATATTTTTGAAATATTTAATACAATAAGTCAAAATCTTTGAATCCAGTATAAATTGGTTTTTTATAATCTCAATCTTCCATGAAAGGCGAAATTATGAAACCTATAGTCAAAAAAGAATCCTTTTTTTTAAAAAAATTTATCCAAACGCTTAATCAGGAAATGGTTCCCCTTGAAATTATTGACATAAATGGCAATAAATATTCGACTGCCCAGCAGGATATTAAGCACAAAATTTTAATTAAAGATCGAAAATTTTTTAAAGCCCTGATTTCTCCCGATGCATTTTCTCTTGGGGAAGCTTATGTAAAAGGATATTTTGATATATCCGGCAGCATAAAAGAGCTTTATGAACTTGTCTGCGATAAGCTGCTGAACAGTGACCAGCGAAAGAGGAGGCTCACATTCTGTTCCAATTTTTTTATGAAAGCAAAGGAAAAAGAGAAAGAGAATATTGAATACCACTACAATGTTCCCAGTGATTTTTATCAACTGTTTTTAGGGGAAACAATGGGATACACTTGTGGGTATTATGTAAGTGAAAATGCGACAATGGATAATGCCCAGAATGAAAAAATGGATATTATCTGTAGGAAGCTAAGATTAAAAAATGGAGAAAAACTTCTTGACATAGGGTGTGGATGGGGGAACTTTGCTGTTTATGCAGCAAAGCATTATAACGTAAGTGTTACCGGGATTACATTGAGCTCAGAACAGAAAAATTATGCTGAAAAGTGGATAGAAAACCAAGGGCTTTCCCATAAAATAAACATAAAAATTTTAAATTACAGGGACCTTGGCTCCGACATATTCGATAAAATTTCATGTGTGGGGATGTCAGAACATGTGGGGAAATCCAATATGCTCAACTTTTTTAAAATTGTCCACAAAAGCCTTAAGAAAGGCGGACTTTTTATGCAGCATACCATCACCACCAATACCAGAAGAAAAAAAGGGTATGAGAATTCGTTTCTGAATAAATACATGTTTCCGGGCGGCGAATTAATGTTTGAACACGATCTTGTGAACCTGGCATCGTCTTCCGGTTTCGAACTGCTGAATGCAGAGAATTTCAGAACCCATTATATAAAGACGTTAAATGACTGGATAGTGAGGATGGAGAAACGCAAAGACAAAATATTGAAGCTCGTTTCTGATAATGTCTATCGTATTTATCATATTTTTTTTATCGGATCTTTGATTTCTTTCAGACAAAAAGAAATCTCTTTGTTCCAAAATCTTTTTTATAAGACTGATATAGATAACAGCAGCACAGACACCTTTTTAAGCCCGTATTCTAAAAATGAAACACGAATTGCCTGATATAGACAAATTTGAACGGATTGTTTTTAAGAAAAAAAATGCACTGGATCTTCTTTTATCTTTTTCATTAAAATTGATGCAAGCCAGACAAGTAGGGCTTTTGCTTGGAACCGACAAAACCTATTTTAAATTTTTACCCCCTGATAAATGGGACAGGGGCGTCATGCATAAATTTAATGGAAAGGGTTTTGCCGGTCTGATTTTGAAATATTTTGGAACAATCATCGTAAAACACAAAGGACTCTCGCCTGTCAGACTGTATAAAGACACTCAATTTGGTGAAAAAAAGGAGAGCGATGGCGTCATTTCTTTTGTTCTTAGAAAACATAAAGATTTTTATGAAAAAGGCATTAAAGTTCTCATTATTGATAACATATGTGATGCATTAAACGATGATGAAAGTTATTCAAAGATTCCTATTCTTTCCTATAATGGTGATGTTTTTAAATTCTTGCCGGATTTGAAAATTAACAATGTCATAGCCAGGCAATTCAAAGCAAAAAATTTTGTTTCTGCCTATATTCCGGATTATGGTGCCATCGTTTTTAACAATATCAATGAAAACTTATTGCAAAAAACAGGAGAGGAGTTCACCTGCGAACTGGAACTGAAAAAAAGATTGAATATCTTAATTTCAGCCATTGAGACGGCATCTCTTGCATATATTGGGCTTGCCAAAGGCAGACAGGCTACGCATCTTATTTGGAGGAAAGAAAAAAGCCTTAGAAACACGGCTTTGCAATTAAAAAATAAAGAAATCGAGTTAAATGCCCAGAAAGAATACCTGAGAGCTGTGGGTGCTGTGAATGAAAAACAGCTCAATATGGAAGCTGTTAACATAACAGATGGTGTATATGCCTTCATGGATATGGTGGGCTCAACAACTCTAAGAAAGGAGCTTAATCCCCGGGATTATTTTTATATCCTGAACCTGTGTCACCAGATAGCTGCCAATAATGCAAATCAATATTCATGCAGGGTAGACAATTTTATTGGGGATTGTGTTTTCCTGGAAAATGCTTCACCATTTGATAATGAAAAAATTCATTTTTCCATGGGGATGCAGGAAAGGATCATGTTGATGACTTTTACTCTGGCCTCCATTTTCAAAGAAATACATTTGCTGAAAACAGGGCAGCATGACATGGATAAGGCAAAAAGAGTGAAAGGATTGATAGATAAAGCGCAAATTAATATCAGTTTCAGAGCAGGAATGGAAATGGGAACAGCATTGATTGGCCCTTTGGGAAGTCGGAAAAGAAAAATAGTCACTGCTATCGGTGAAGCAGTAAACACTGCATCAAGACTGGAAAGCTGTGGCATTCAGGAAGGAATTCATATCAATGAACCTATAATGGCCATATTAAAAGATGCCTGCATTACAAGAGACACAGGAACTCTCTGGCAAATCATTTGTGAAACAAACGGCATATCAAACAACTCTGACAGCTTGAATTTTTTTGATTGTTATGAGAAAGTATTCGGGTTTGGGAAAAACGTAATTACTCAAAGGACAAACGTCTCCTATAAAGAGTTTTCAAAAGACATTACGTATTGGATCAAATGCATCCCTGATTCAGATGATTGGGATTAAACGTTTATAAGTAACCATTAATAGCTAAAGGAGGATAAGGATGTTTGCCATTGATAAGACCGTTATGCTGTTGATTGATGTTCAGGGGCAGTTGTCTCAGTTGATGTATGAAAAAGAAAAATTATTTAAATCACTTGGAGCTCTGATTCAAGGTATGAAAATTCTTGAAGTGCCAATTATCTGGATGGAACAGATCCCAAAGAATTTAGGCCCGACCACTGAAGCGGTTTCAAAGTATTTGACAGGGGAGGAACCCATTGAGAAATTTTCATTTTCATGCTGTGATGAACCTCAATTTATGGATAAATTCAAAAAAGCCGGAAGAACCCAGGTGCTTTTGACCGGGATTGAAACCCATATTTGCGTTTTCCAAACCGGACACGACCTAATTAATCAAGGCTGCGAGGTTCAGGTGGTATCAGATTGCGTGTCTTCCAGAACCAAAGAGAATAAAGATGTTGGTATCCAAAGAATTGTTCAGTCGGGCGGTCAGGTTACCTGTGTTGAAATGATATTTTTTGAATTGCTGCGGGCAGCACAGGGCGATAAGTTTAAACAGATTATCAAACTGATTAAATAGAGTGGCAACACTCTAAAAATTTTACATATTTTGGCGCAAACTTAAGATGGCTTCCTTGTAGTCTTTTGTGTTAAAGATGGCAGATCCGGCAACAAAGGATGTGGCACCTGCCATGGAAACTGATTTGATGGTATCTTTATTGATTCCGCCATCAATCTGGATGATGGCATTGGAATTTTTTTCTTTAAGCATTTGAGATAAGGCTTTTATTTTATCAATACTGGATTCAATGAATTTTTGACCGCCAAATCCCGGATTTACACTCATGATCAGGACAAAGTCAAGCTGATCCGCAATCCATTCTATGGAAGACAAAGGTGTTGCCGGATTTAATGCCACACCTGCCTTGACACCGAAACCTTTAATAAGCTGAAGACTTCGGTGAAGATGGGGACAGGCCTCCTGGTGAACTGAAATGTAATCTGCGCCGGCTTTGGCAAATTCAGGAATGATCAAATCCGATTTTTCAATCATTAAATGTACGTCAAGAACAAGATTGGATGCTCTTTTGCATGCTTCAACAATGATGGGCCCATATGTGATATTGGGTACAAACTGTCCGTCCATAACATCAATATGTATCCAGTCTGCTCCTGCCTGTTCAACGGTGTTTAATTCTTCACCAAGTCTGGTGAAATCGGCTGATAGAATTGAAGGTGCGATAATTCCCATAATATAATATCTCCTGTATCATTAATAATTTTACCTGGTTTTAGATTTCCTTTTTAACCGAACTGCAAAAAATCCGTCCATATTGTTTGCCTCAGGATATGTTTTTAAAAATCCTTCACAGGTCATTAATCTATAATAATTACCAGATTCAAAATCTTTATCAATTGAAAAATCTTTTCTTTTATCTAAAAATTTATAAATAACATCTTCATTTTCTTCTCTTTCACAGGAACACACGGCGTACACAAGGAGTCCGCCCGGTTTAACCAGGTTTGCCGCCGCATTGAGCATTTTTTTTTGTTTTGCTGCGAGACGGACAATATCATTTTTTGAGCGCTTCCATTTTGTATCGGGATTACGCCGCATAACACCAAGCCCTGTGCAGGGCGCATCAATCAGCACACGGTCAAAATAAAAGTCAAACTCCTTAATAGAGGTTTTTAATAGATTCAAAGGCTTTGTTTCGACAATATCAATGCCCAGTCTTTTTGAATTCAATTGAAGGGATTCAAGTTTTTTAGGTTCAATATCAGCTGCGATAATTATCCCTCTGTTTTCCATGAGCTGGGCAATATGCCCGGTTTTGCCCCCAAGGCCTGCACAGGCATCCAGAATTTTTTCTCCGGGTTTGGGTGCCAGAAATTGGGTGACAATCTGTGCTGCTTCATCCTGTATTTGAAATAACCCAAGTTTAAATGCTTCAAATTCCTGGATAGGTATACTGGGACTGGTAAAACTGATCCCTTGTAAAGCATAATCCGTCAATTGAATGTTTTTTGCAACTAAAGAAAGCCTCTTGGCAAGGGATTGTCTGTCGCCTTTTAAAGTATTGGTTCGAAGGGTGATTTGAGGAATAGTGTTTATTTGCCGGCAAAGGGAGCAGGTTGCTTCAAATCCAAAGGCATGGTTCCATTTTTTGGAAAGCCATAAGGGCAGGGAAAAATTTACAGAAATAAATTTGGATTTATCATCTTTTGCATCTGGAAAATGAACCTTTGAAAAGTTGTCTGCTGCATTTCTTAATACAGCATTAATAAATCCGGCTGCTTTTTTGTCTGAAATTTTTTTTGCAATATTGACACTTGTGTTATTCGCTGCAAAAACAGGTATCCTGTCCATATACAGAATTTGAAAAAGGGCTATTCTTAATAAATATAAGAGCTTTATATCTATTTTTTCCAAAGAAGTCTTGGAAAATGCACGAATGGTCCAATCAATGGATTCTCTTTGGCGGAGAACACCAAAGATCAGTGCGTTGCAAAGGCTTCGGTCATTTTTAGAAAGGTGCGATATCTCTTCTGAATAGTTTTCCAGGCTTTTATCAAGGCTATAAGATGCTTTGTGCCAGAAAACTAAAACATTTAAGGCTATGTGTCGTGGGTCTTTAATCATGCAAGATCAAATGTTACAGGAGGGTCAACTTTGTGGCCACATAAAAATTCCATGGCTTTTAATCGTTTCCCAGATGCTCCCATGAGCTCAAGAATGATAAGGCAGCCTTTACCTGTTGCAACATGAATTCCCTCTTTGTCGCATTGAAAAATAACTCCGGGCTCGTGACAGGACGGGTTATCAGAGGTTTTGGCTTTATAAATTTTGATTAGTTTGTCTCCAAGACTGGTGAACGCACCGGGCCAGGGTGTCATGGCATTAATGTGGGCACAGATCTGCCGATTCTCAAGAGTCCAGTCAATTTTTCCATCACTCTTTTTTAGCATTTTTACATAGGTGGCCTTTGAGTGATCCTGGGGAGCAGGTTCAAGATGGTTGTCCAAAATGGCATGAATGGTTTCTACAATAAGATCAGCGCCGATTAACCCTAACCGGTCATGAATATCCTGGGCCGTATCATGGTCGGATATGGGTGTTGTTGATTGTAAAAGAATGTCTCCGGCATCCATATCTTTTGCCATGACCATGGTGGTTACTCCGGTAATTTTGTCCATATTCAGAATTGATGCCTGGATGGGAGAGGCTCCCCTGTATTTCGGTAAAAGAGATGCATGGATATTAATGGGAAGTACTTTGGGAACATCTAAAATTTCCCGGGAAAGGATCTGTCCAAATGCTGCAACAACAAAAAAATCAGGATGGAGGGATAAGAGTTTTTCTTTGGGTTTTTTGGAATTGAGTTTTTCCGGTTGAAAAACATCAAGCCCCAGCTTCAGCGCAGCGGTTTTTACAGGTGAAGGCGTAAGTTTTTTTCCTCTGCCCCTGGGTCTGTCAGGTTGCGTAATAACAAGGCTGATATGAAAATCATCCTGTGCAGCAAGACGTTGTAAAGCAGGAACGCTGAAATCAGGTGTTCCCATGTATATGATAGTGGCCGTGTTCTTCACTGGTCATCAAGGTTTTTTTTAAGTTTTTTTTTATACATGGCTCTTTTTAAAACGCTGATTCTATCAATAAATAAGATGCCGTCAAGATGATCGATTTCATGCTGCATGATTACTGCGAGAATCCCTTCTGCATCAAATTCAATTTTTATTCCCTCAATATTAAGCGCTTTGACTGTGACTTTTTCATATCTTTTTACATCAGCACTGTAATCCAAAACACTTAAACAGGCCTCTTTTTCTGAAACAATACTGCCGGAGGCGGCAATGATCTCCGGATTAATCAAGGCTGTAAATTCTTGTTTTGAGCCATCATCATCTGGATTGACTGCATTGGAATTATAGACGAGAATCCTTTTGTTTACACCGATTTGGGGTGCAGCAAGCCCGACACCCGGCGCAGTAAACATGGTTTCTCCCATGTTGACGATCAATTTTTTTATTTCATCATCAATACCAGCCCCATCCGCGTTGTTCACCTTAACAGACGGTTGCGACAGAGATTTTTCAGGGTATGTTAAAATCTTAAGAACGGCCATTTTTTTCTAAGATGTCCTTTGCAATTTCAATATCTTTTTCAATCTGTTTAGAAAGTTCTTGAATATTGGCAAACTTTTTTTCATCTCTAAGCCTTTTAACCATATTGACGCGGATTCTAGTATTATAAATATCATGGTCAAAATCAAAGATATGCACTTCAATGGTAAACATCTGGTCACCAAAGGTCGGGGAAAATCCAATATTTGCCACACCCCAAAAATTACCTTTGGTTGTTTCTACAGTGACAGCATAAACACCAAGCTTGGGACAGAGTTCATCATGAAGTTTGATGTTGGCTGTGGGAAAACCCAACTGGCTTCCGCCACGTTCACGGCCCTGGATAACTTTTCCCCTGATTTGATAGTGCCGGCCAAGAAATTTCATGGCCTGATCAACTTTTCCGTCCATAATAATTTCACGTATTCTTGTACTGCTAATTCTTTTCAAGTCGGAATCCGTGTCATTTGTCCAGGCAGAAACAATGGTTTTGAATCCGAGTCGGTCTTCTTGAGTTTTTAATAGATCGATATTGCCCAGCCTGTCTTTTCCAAATGAATAGTCTGCACCAATAATAATCGTTTTCATTCCAATTTTATTCACAAGAATTTTTTCAATAAAATCATGGGCGGTAATTGAGGCAAACGCCATGTCAAACCGGATGCACAATAAAACATCTATACCGCAATTTTCAATGAGTTCAAGCTTCTGATCCCGCCGGGTAATCAAGGCCGGGCCTGAGATTCCCAACGCTTTTAGCGGATGGGGGGCAAAGGTCATGACAACAGATGTCCCGTTGATTTCTTTTGCTTTTTTTATAACTTGCCGGAAAAGACTTTGATGGCCTTTATGGACACCGTCAAAGTTGCCTATGGTAATGACGGCATTTTTAAACGGGCTGTCAATTTGATCTATATTTTTAATTAATTCCATGCCTACCTTTTCTAATTGGAACAATAATCTTGACAAAATTCAGAAACGAATATATATAGCCTAACTGTCATTTTTAAGCAATCTTTAATTGCCTGACTATGTACAGGAAAAGAAGGCCCAGTGCCGAAGTGGCGGAATTGGTAGACGCGCTTGTTTCAGGGACAAGTGAGCGAATGCTTGTGGGAGTTCGAATCTCCCCTTCGGCACCAGATGATACAACCAAAGGGTTAAGCCGAAGTGGTGGAACTGGTAGACACGCTAGACTTAGGATCTAGTGCCGCGAGGCGTGGAGGTTCAAGTCCTCTCTTCGGTACCATATAACTAACGGGAATTATTACAGATTCCCGTTTTTTTATAGAGCCAAAAGATGGTGCGGAAATGGTGCGGGTGGTGCACTTCATTTTTACATTTTTTGATACATTCCCATATGGCTATCACCTAGTTTTACAAACCCTCGAATGCTCAACTTAATATCCTAAAAAGTTGAATGGTTGAACACCCTTAGTAACGTGTCGCGTTAAAGCGGCCTTCCTCTTTTTTTAAACCCTATATAAAAATTGGTTCAATTAACTCCTTATAAACCTCATAGCCCGTTTTCCCGCTTAAATTCAAAGAAGTTACTCGCTCAAGGGGAGCCTCTGACCCGCTAACGGCACAAGGAATATATTTTAAACTCAGCTCCCTTTTTTGAAACGACGATGTTTTAAATATTTTAAAAAAATGTTTCAATTCAGGATTAACCATATCTATACCTTTGAAAGACAACGGCATTCTATTCATTTCCATATAATGGCGAAATTCCGGGCTACAAATATCGTTAATAGTGAAATCTACAAGAGTCGTTTTTTTTAAAAAAATCTTATCGGGAATATAGTTTTCAATATATTTTTCATATGGTTGTTCATGTATTGTTAAATCAATAACGGTAAAAGGTGGGGCATATATCCAAACATGTCCAGCCATAGAATCATTTACATCCATTGGCCAAAAATATTGGTTGCCTATATTGGGTTCTGTAGGAAATTCCATAGTCAAAGCCCCTTTAACAACAAAATTCCAAACGCCGAGTTTATCAAGAATTTGTGCAAGAACAATTGATAAATCAATACATGCCCCTTTCCTGCCGTCTTTTAACAATTCTGAATGCATGATTTCACAAGCTTTTAATATTTTATCTTCAGCCTCAATCAAGTACTCACGGTCATATTTTCGACCATAGACATATCTTGCATAACAGTTTAAAAATCGAGGGTTTTTCTGCTCAAATTTTAAAAAATTAGGATCATTGAAAAAACCTGGCTTATCAATCGCAATATTGTTCTTTTTAAAAAATTTAATTATTTTATTAAACTTGTCGGCATAAAGTACCATATTGCCCCTCAATCTACTTGTTTTTTTCTAATGATTTTATCACACATATTAACAAATGATTTATTCACCTTCATATTAAACTATTTGGATCGTTGATCTTGTATAAACAAGATAAATATAGTAATTATCTTCTCTAATGAATATAGTCAAATTGAAATAAGCGGCGGTTCATCTTTATACATACATAAGTATAACGGGATTCTTGCACGCCCATTCAACTAACTTGGAGATTCATTTTACAGCAGTCAAACCATGAAAAATATTTTTCAAAATCAGCAACTATAAATTTGTTATATTAAAGAGTGTAATGTCGAGAACCGGTCATAGATAAATTTAATAATGTACTAACTGGATTTTATATTAATCCACTTAATACATATTTTTTAATACTTTTTTTCTTATTTTGGGGTCTAAATTTTCAAGTGCCTGCATCGCTTTCCCAAATCCATCTTTATATGGCCAAAATTCAATTTCATTATTTCGGAGACGATAAATATACGCACCTACAGAGGGAAGGCAGCTCAAAGCGTATTCCATTTGAATATCATAACTTCCACAAACAATAACCCCTTCAACAATATGATTTTGTTTAGCCAAATTTTTCTTAACCCATCCCATGTACCTCAAAATTTGCCCAACCGTATCGTCAGATGATGAATCTTGTTTTAGTTCAACAACTAACCATTTATTTCTTTTATGATTGTGAGCTAACAAATCCATAGTACCAACTTCACCAGTATCATATTGACCCAATAGATCATTTTTCTCAAACAGAAACCACTCATCAGCGAAGAAAGTTTGATCCCATGCGGTATAAATTTTTTTTTGTAATTCTTCCTCTTTCATGTAGATTTGTTTTGAACTCAAATTCCTTAATCTTTTGAATGCTTTAGATTTGCTTGGAATATTTTTTAATTCTGGATGGGTTGCAACCCCTTGAGCTAATGGTAAATCTCTGGATAGAATACTTCTGGATTTTATGCCTAAAAGCCTACTCATTCGGGCATTGGATAATCTTGTAAGTTTCTGTAGCCTTGATAAAAATTCAACTTCTTTATACCAGGGATATTCTTTTTTAAGTTTTGTGTGAAACATTTTACACTTATATTCGTCGCCGATTGATTCGGATTCAAAATTAAAATCACATAGTTCACATACAGGGTTTGTCATTGAAATAGCATTTTTACAAAGTTTGCACTCTACCATTAAGACATCCTTTCAAATGCGGAGATTCCAGAAAAATTTACAAGATAATAATACTGAAATTTTGGTTGATTTAAAAATCAGCTTAAATGGAGATATAACTGAATGAAGCAGATTTTGCCAGATTGAATTTATTACATACTTTACCTGAAATTTTGTCCGGTCCAGGGATGTGCATTCTTAAAATCATGCAAATATCCTATAAAGTTGAATCTCAAGAATGATGCAAGTATTTTTGAGCTTCAGATATACTGTAAAAGGAAGCTTACAAAAGCAAAATTTTTATTCACAACGTGCAGTCGAAGTGTAACTAATACTCATTAATTATTACTCAACAGATTTTTCACGGTGGCATCAGCAAGTGCTTTTATAGCTGTTTCACTTACTGTTCCAAGTAAATTTAGAACTTTATGGCCAGCAGCTTTTATCCAGGTTTTCTTTGGTAACCTTTGTGATTGATTTTTTAAATTATCAAATCCGGTTTTTAATATATTTATGTCTCTTTGTTGAATCTTGTTTTGATCCTTTAGCTTTTCAATTTCCGACAGAATATTATCAAGTTTATCACCCCAATCTTTAGCCTCGCCTTTCGTAAATGGCTTGTTCGGTTCAGGGAGAGAATCAACATTTTTTTCAAGAGTTTCTCTTAATTTTGCCAAGATATCATGGTCAGAGTAACCTTCACTTATTGTTAAATCCTCTATAATGCGGGTAACCCATGACTGTATTCTGCTTTTGCATTGATTATACTCCGTGAAATCATATTTTTCCTGTTCGGTGAAGTATAGTCCAGGACATTCAACAGTATTCCATCGCAATTCTTTTTTTTTAGGCTGTATAATCACAAAGGAATACTTTGGGTTGTCTTTATCTCGTGTTCGACAGTTGTAGGTTCATTTTTACCGATTTTTGTAAAAATATCCAATAAAATCAGGCCGAGTATCGAATCTGAGTTCAAAACCTGTAGGCACACGACTACTCAAATTTATCTTGACAAATATATCAATACA
>NZ_JAUWQB010000125.1 GCF_030611305.1 Desulfobacula sp.
CCCCTCAGGGGGCCAAGGCATACTAATCCCCTTCCAGGGGTAAACCCAAAGCCTGGCCCTCAGGGCCAGGATATTTACCCCTGTCATATAATGTTATCCGTTCAGGGGCAGTGGACAGCGCTCTTGTCACCATGTATTCCGGTATCCGAACCCGTATTCCCTCCATGGTGGCACCGCCTTTAGCGAGTATGTTTCTGGCCTTTTCATCATGAACATCAACACCGGTCCTTTCAAGAATTTCCAGAGTTGCCATGTGAATTTTCTTGCATTCCTGCTCACCCATCCGAGCATAATGAGCGCTGTTCATACTAAAATCATGTGTTGATATCATGATATCTCCATGTTGATATATCAATTGATTGAGAGAAAATAGTTATTTATATAATTTAAGTTTTCAAAAGTCAATTCTATAACCTGCAATGATTAAATTATTGATAATATAAATTTTTATGTTATATATAGACAAACTTACTGACCGGGACATGAACAACAGGAGGAAATGAATGCCTAAAAAAATAGGCGATGCAACCAAGCATGTCATATATAAAAAAATCAGGGCCGATATCATTACGGGTCGGAAACAATCAGGCGAAAGACTGTCTATTGATATTTTAAAAAAGGAATTCGGGACCAGCGTCACTCCAGTCAGGGATGCATTGCAGATGCTCAGCCAGGAAGATCTTGTGACCATTAAACCCAGATCCGGTTATTATATTGCCCTGGTCAGCTTAAAAGAACTCAATGATATGCTTGAGCTTCGGCAAATTCTCGAACTTGCTGCCGTGGAAAGAGCAGCAGAAAAAATTACGGATGAACAGATTGCCTCTCTTAAAAAAGTTCACGCAGGCTTCACAGACGATGCGGATGAAACCTATTCGCGATACACTGAAGAAAACAAAAATTTTCATTATCTGGTTGCCAACGCCTCGGGCAATCATGAACTGGCCCGGCAGATAGGGCATATACATGACCGTCTGGCCCGATTCATGATCATTGTTCGTTCCGGTAGGCACATGAGTGATATTCATGGCCACCTGATAGACCGGTTAAAAGCCCATGACCCTACAGGGGCAAAGAAGACACTACAGAAAGAGCTTGATGAAGCCAGAACAGCCATCATGGACAAAATCATGCGGGAAGAAGCCGGTTCCTGGCATCTGGGAACCGGAAACAGGTCTTCCTGACACACATCCAAACCCATGCCATTTAAACAATTGCCCAAAACAAAATTCAGGTATGGCACGATGTTTTGAGTTTACTTGAAAAATGGATTCGAAATTTAAAAAAAAACAACTTAGTAAGGAGCTTACCATGAATTTAATGGGCTTACAGGGCGGCCAATATTGCCCTTTGTCACCGGAACAAATAGAAATAATTCATGAAGCGTCGCTGAAGATTCTTGAAAAAACAGGGATGACATATGAACAGGGTCTGGAAGATACTATTCAAATGCTTGAAGATAACGGCGCTGCCATTGACAGGGATAGAAATAATATCACATTTCCAAGAGATATGATTATTGAACAGGTTGCAAACGCACCTGAAAGAATTGTCCTTTGCGGCCAGGATCCCAAAAATGATCTTCATCTGGCCGAAAATCGAGTTCACATGGGGACTGGTGGTGCTGCCATCAAAATTCTGGACCTGGAAACAGGCAGGGTCAGGCCCACAACCCTCAAGGATCTCTATGATGTATCACGGCTTGTGGATCAGCTGGACAATATCCATTTTCTGGTAAAACCCTGCATTGCAACAGACATTGCCATAGAGGACTATAATATCAATTGGTTTTATGCCTGCCTTTCTGCATCTTCAAAACATGTCATGTCTGGTGTGAATGATGAAAAAGGGCTGCACGATGTTATTGAAATGGCATCCATGATTGCCGGCGGCCTTGAAAAACTACAGGAAAGGCCCTTTATTTCAACGGTTGCCTGTTTTGCCATCAGCCCGTTAAAACTCTGCACCCAGTCCACTCTTATCATGCAGGAAGCAAACCGGTTTCGTATTCCAATTGCCCTTTCAAGTGCACCCATGGCAGGCTCCACTTCTCCTTTGACCATGGCAGGCACCCTGGCCCAGCTCCATGCTGAGCAGCTTGCCGGCATCACCATCTGTCAGCTGACCCAGGCGGGGGCCCCCGTGCTTTACGGTGGCATCCCGGGCATGGCAAATCTCAACAACATGGGATACCTGGGAGGTGCTGTGGAATGTGGAATGATGAATGCAGCCATCCACCAACTATCAAATCACATAAAAGTACCCAATTATAATTCAGCAGGACTTTCCGATTCCAAGGTTCCGGATGCCCAGGCAGGATACGAAAAAGCATTTACCGCACTGCTTGCATCCATGGGTGGCTCCAATTATATCCATCACAGTGCCGGCATGCTTGAATCCATGCTCACCATTGCCTATGAGCAGTTTGTCATTGATGATGAGATTATCGGAAACTGCTGCAGGGTTCTCAAGGGGATTGACTGCGATGCAGACCACCTTGCCCTGGAAGTTATTGATTCTGTTGGTCCCGGTGGCAATTTTATGACCTCTCCCCATACCATGGCCCACTTGAGAACGGAATACTATAACGGCAATGGCGTAACCGATAGAAAAAGCCGTGACAAATGGGAGCAGGAAGCCAGTCTTGATACCAGACAAAGGGCACTTGCCATAGCTAAAAAATTACTTGAAACGCCTCAACCATCTTATATCCCGGAAGAGATTGACAAGGCCATAAGAGAAAAATTCAACATATTGCTGGCGAAAAAATAGAGGTTGAGGATATGTTCATTCCCGCTATGATCCAATTCTGACAGGGAGAAAAAAAATTTCATGAAAAATAACGAAACCACATTAAATTTTATCATGGAAGCAGATTGGACTGAATTGCCCGCAGATATACAACATCAGGCAAAGCGATGTCTGCTGGATACTTTGGGTGCCTTGATTGCAGGGCACAATACGCCTGTTGCAGATCTGATGAATTCCCTTGTTAAAGAACAATTCAAAGGTGACGATGCCACCATACTTGTCAAAGGGAGTAAAGTCTCGGCTTCAGGCGCTGCTCTTGTCAACGGGTTTGCCAATAACGCCCTGGACATTGATGACGGCTACAGAAAGGTAAAAGGTCATCCCGGTGCCTGCATCCTTCCCGTAATTTTGGCTGTAGGAGAAATGGCACCTCGCGTTACCGGCGAAAAATTTTTAACCGCCCTGGTTGTTGGTTATGAAGTGGCCATCCGGGCAGGACTGATCCGGCACGCAACCTGTGAGACATACCATTCTTCGGGAAGCTGGGGTGCTGTTGGAGGGGCTGCTGCTGCAGGAAAACTTTTCGGGCTGACCCGGGAAAAGCTTTGTCACGCCCTAGGTGCTGCTGAATATCACGCCCCCATTGCCCCCATGATGAAATGCATTGAAATCCCAGGCATGGGAAAAGACAGTATCGGGTGGGGATGTATGGTGGCTGTGATGTCAGCCATTATGGCTGATAAAGGATTTACCGGTATACACCCGATTTTTGATGATTCTCCTGAAGAGGAATGGATTAACTCTTTAGGCAAGGTTTTTGAAATCATGAACCTGTATTTCAAACCCTATTCAGCCTGTCGGTGGGCCCAGCCGGGAGTGGACGGTGCCTTGAAAATCATGGCTGAAAACAGGCTTGACCCTGAAGACATCAAACAGATCAAAGTGTTTACATTTAAAGAGTCAGCCGCCTTAAGTACCCATTATCCTCAAAACACCGAAGAAGCACAGTATAATATTGCTTTCCCCATTTCTGCCGCCCTGATGGACGGAGAAGTCGGCCCGGCCCAGGTGCTTGCTCCAAGACTTTTTGATAAAGATATCCATAGGATGATGGATAAAATCCAGATCCTTGCCCAGGACAGGTTCCAGAAAGAATTCCCGGCCAGGGCTGAGTCGGAAGTTGAAATCGCGACCACAGCCGGGACTGTCTTCTCTTCAGGCGTGATATCGGCAAGGTGGGATCCCCACAGTACATTGCCGACGGACCTGGAGTTGGAAAATAAGTTTTTATGGCTGTCATCTCCTGTGATAGGGGAAACCAAAGCAAAATCTCTGGTAACCCTGATCTGGAATTTTGACCGGGAAAAAACACTGGATAAATTGATTGATTTATCCGGTGCTCATAAATGACACAGATGATGAGGATTTTATGTTAATTGAAAAATTTTTCTCAGAAAACCCAGAAAATATTTCAGTGGGTATAGCCAATATCAATCCAAAAACCAAAAATTTAGAAAAAAATAAAAAAAGAATAATCAAAGTACTAGACCTGTTCTCTGAAAAAAAGGCAAATCTTGTGATCTTCCCTGAATATTGCCTCTCAGGATATTTCTGGGAAAATGAAAAAGAATGCAGATCATTTATGGAGAAAAATTGCCTGGATAATTTGGCAGCCTGGCTTGACGAAATTGTCAGGTCATATGTGAACAAAACCTTACAGTATATTGTATTTAACGGCTTGATAAAAAACAGTGACGACACAAAGAAATTTTTTAACACCAGCATTGTTCTGGACCGCACCGGCAACTATTTTGATCAAGACAGAACCTATAAAAAGACTTTTCTGCCCGGGCTTGAGGAAAAATATATCTCGTCAGGTATAAATGATACATTGGTGCTTAAGACAGCATGGGGGAAATTTGGATTCTTGACCTGTTGGGATATCAGTTTCCCCCAGTTTACCCGGGAGCTTGTCAAAATGGAGAAATTGGATGGGCTCATTGTCAATGCCGCCTGGAGGAAACAGGGAAAAAGAGAATACAAGAGACTTAACATAAAAGAGGAGTCCTACTATAAATTCCTCTGGGACTTGATGCTGCCGGCGCTGGCCTTTCAAAACCAGGTATGGGTCATGGCAGCAAATGCTGTCGGACCACACAGCCTTGATGGACTTGATTATTGCGGCAGCTCAGGCATATGGGCTCCCTCGGGTATCAATATGTTAAAAGGATCGGATACGAAAGAAGAACTTTTAATTCTTCATAATATTGATATGGTTCATGAGGTTGAAGCAGAACGAAATGATGATGAATTAAATCATTTAAAGGAAAAACATGAATCCACCTGATTTTTTAGCCCCCTGGCTGGACCGTTTCTATGAACCCCTGGAAATTGATCTTTTACAGATACTGGCAGGCAAACCATGTGGAAAACAATATTTAATAAAGCTTTTGAAAAAAAACAAAGCCCTGAAAGATGATAATAATTTTGACCTGTTTTTGGAAAGAGCCTGGCAAAGGGGCGTTGTCAAACTTCTTGATGACCAGCGGATCGCACCGGAAGATTTCCATATCAGATATAATTTTTGGGCGTTATTTGAAGGATGGAAGGATCTGCCTGTTGAAATAAAGAACAAGTTAAATCATTGGGAATTAAAGCATTACATTGCATCCCATACCCAAAAAGCAGAAGACCTGAAAACGGGAAAACAAAGAGATCCTTATAAAATATATCCGGAATACCTTTTACTGAACGAAGTTAAGGCGCTTTTCAAAAAAATCTCTAAGTTTTATTTATGGCCCTGCAATTGCCGGGCAATGATTGGAAACTGCGAGAAACCTGAATTCACCTGTATCAGATTTTCAAATGACAAGGGAATCGGATGGGAGATTTCAAGGGAAAAAGCCCTGGATATTGTAAAAGAGGCCAATAAAAATGGACTGATGCAAAGTGCTGAACTTGGGCTGGATAAACATGGCATGATTACAGGTGCTTTATGCAATTGCTGCAGTGACTGCTGCTTTCCCCATCAGCTCTCCCAACAGCTCAATGTTCAAAAATATTGGCCCATGAGCCGTTACCTGGCACAGCCTCCGACCCAAGACTGCATCAAATGCGGAAAATGTGTCCGACGATGCCCTTTTGGTATCATATCCCAGGAAAAAAACACCAAAGAAAAAAAACTTCTGGTTCCTGTAATTGATGCTGAACAATGCAGGGGATGCGGTGTGTGCGCCACAGGATGTCCTCAGGATGCTATTAAAATGGAACAGATAAAGGAATCCATGTTTGAAAAGGAGTTCCGGTAAGTAGTTAACTCGACTTTCCGGGGAGTGAATTTATCTTCATTGGGCCTCCAATTGGGGCACCTGACTATTATCCAGGCCGAAATATGCAATTGCTTTCCCCATTATCAGGCTGATAATGAAATTTATAATCTTCTCCGATAAATGGCCGAATACAACCCGATGCAATTGCCTCGCGAAAACTATTCAAAAAAAATTTTCTTGATTGTTTGTTCCAAAGATATTTTGTACACTGATTTTTATGGTGAATGGAAATTTGCGTGAGAAGATTATAGGATTTGCTGAGAGTGGAAAAGGAAGAAGGCTGCTTAATACTTTGAATAAGAGAGATATTATTTTGACTTCTTTTGAGTTAGATGAGGTTTTGAGGGCTTATTGTGAAATTGGTTTGCCTAAGGAAGTTGAAATTTTGAAGAAAAGAAGAGGGATTTTGAGCGATAATCAGTATAATGCTTTGGCTGAAGAGGTTAGGGGTAATTGTTGTTCTGAGAGGTATGATGATTTTGCGGTTTCTTTGAGGACTTTGTTGAGTAGTGGCATGAGGATGAATCCTACTAAGACGGATGTTGAAGACTTGGTTTGAGGTTTTTAAAGGTCTATCGTTTTGTATATTCGTTTGTTTTCTCAGCTGGATTATCTTTAATGAACTTCAATCTGTGGTTTTCTTCTGTTGATTCAGACAATAATAGATCTTTTCCCAGAACTAGGCCATCCTGCTCTATCATGTCTACACCGCTTGCAGTGATTTCTAACTCGCCACTTTCACTTCGTTTAATATGACCTTTTTCTTTTAAATACCAGAAGTGAAACTTGATTAAATTTTCCGGCCAGCCTAACATTTTTTCAAGACGCCACAAACCAATACCAGGGTCGGATGGATTCTCCCTGCATTTAATATATAAAATAGAAAGTAGACACCGGCGACTATGTATATCTTCATCATATTTGTTGGGCGAAGATACTTCAGAAATAGCTTGCCACTGATGGATTTTTTTTTCTTCATATGTGACATCATATGTAGCGCGTTTTTCTGGAGTAGATAGCACTTGATGGGCTTCGTTAATAGTCTCGAATTTAACGATATTTCCTGTTTCTTTGTTATCTGGGTGATACCGTTTTGCCAGTAATCGATAAACGCGCCCAATGGTTTCCAAATCAGCATTGGGGCTTATTTGAAGGTCCTCATAATAATCGTCAAAGGCAATGCTATTCATTCCACGACTCCTCAAGTATGGTCTTGCGATAGTCATATTAAAATTTTAATATGACTAAACATTTAGAAAAAAAGATCGCTTTCTCACATAACAATCAATCTCAAATTGGCTTGTGTGTCAAGCACAAATGACACCAGGGATATTTTTTTTATAAAAAAACACTTGACAGTTTAAAAAATAAAATTTAGTCTAATGTGAAAACCCTGGCCCTCAGGGCCAGGTCAGAGTGCAGAGGCTTTGCCATCTGTACGACTCATGTTACTCTATGATCGAGTTGTCCCCACAACTTAATGATCAAGGAGTAACGAATGAGTCGATTTTT
>NZ_JAUWQB010000105.1 GCF_030611305.1 Desulfobacula sp.
CCTCCAATAAAAAAAATGTATAGTAAAAAATCAAAATTTCAAATTGTTAAACTGAGAGATTTGATCGTGGCCGCTGAGCGAGTTAAATTGAAGGCTCACTCGCCGCCCCGAAATCAATCTCTCAGAACCGTACCAGTAGTCTGGTCTTTTTAAAGCCTTCCTTTTCAGCTTGTCTGATACTACAAAACAAAATCATGATTAGAAATTGTATTGTTGATCTTTTGAACGCCTTCTGCCAATTCCAATTAGGGATACCCCAAACATTACAGTGGGACCAGTCCCGACAGACAGGTATATCTTCCAGTCTTAGAAGCTCTTCATTGACATTGTGTCTCTGATCCAAGACCAAAATAGAATATATGGTATTGGGATGAAAAAAAAATCCATATATTGTGGTCAAGAGGTTGACAGTTAAATTTTGGTGACTATTTTATAACAAATTTGTATATTGAATTAGGAGGGCTTAAAAAAATGGCAAAAAGGCAAGTTTATCATGTGACAAAAAATCAGGGCAACGGCTGGGATGTAAAAAAAGAAGGTGGACAAAAAGCATCCGGGAATTTTGGCACTAAGCAGGAAGCCATCCAACGTGGCAAAGGCCTGGCAAAAAATGCGCCTCTCGGTCAGATCAAAATTCACGGACAGAATGGTAAGATCCAGACCGAACATACTTACGGGAATGACCCATATCCACCTAAAGGATAAAGGAGGGGGATGACAAAGAATTTAACGATCGACCAAAGCTTTCAAAAATTCCTCACCAACCTGAACCCGACCGATAAGCAGCTACAGCAAATCCAGAAAACAAGGGACTCAATCGATGCTGTCCTTGTCAACGACGACCGAATCTTCCTCAATACACAAAAACAAATTTCTTTCCTGACAGGTTCATATTCAAGAAAAACAATTATTCGCCCTATTGATGACATTGACCTCTATGTGCGGGTTCATTACAGCAAGCACGCTGAAGGGCAGTCTCCTATGTCAATATTGCGGTTGATGGCAAGGGCAATTCGAAGACAGTATCCCAAAAAAACAAAAATCAATGTTGATGCACCTTGCATCGTTGTAAAATTCAGGGACTATAAATTCGAGATAGTTCCTGCAGTGGGATACAGCGATGATCCTAATCTCTACAGTATCCCAGCTCCTGGCTCAAAAGAATGGATGCAGTGTTATCCAAATGTGCCGGATAAATGGCTTTCAGCCTGTAACCAAAACAATAACAGCCTGTTCATTCCGTTAATAAAGATGCTCAAACAGTGGAACCGGAATAATAAGGTTGGTCTAAAATCCTTCCATCTGGAGCTATTAACGGAAAAGGTATTCGGTGCAGTGACTGATATTTATTCATATCCACAAGGGATTTACGACTGGATGTACTATGTTCGGGATTGGATTTGGGAAAAAAATTATCCCTTCGTCCTTGAACCAGGAAAAAGTTATGACTATGTCGATGAATACCTATATGAAAAACCTTTCAGGCTGCACGTTGTCAGAAAAAAGTTCGATGCGGGGCTGAAAAAAGCGGAAAGAGCATGGAATTTTTATTCAAAAAGCAAGTATCCGGCTGCCAAGCGTGTCTGGAATAAAATGTTTGGTCCTAAATTTCCTGTTCCGCAAGCGCCGACGGTAACGCCTACCTATATTCCACCTAAGCCTCCTCCAGCACCTACTCTCAAAAATTTCTTGACAACTCAACCCACAACAGGGCTTTTGGGCGGATATCCACGTAATGCCTTGCGGGATGCTTTGTTAAATCCACAGCCCAAACCACAGCCTAACACCAATGCGTTACTCAGTTCGCTCTTAAACCCAAAAGATCCATTCAAAAGATAGAGGAATATATGTCTGAAGAAAACAATGACAATCTAATAAACGAGTGTAAGCGGATTGAAGAGGATTGCCTGTATACCGCCGAAACACATTACATCCTCGCTGCCGGTGCTGGCAGGGTAAGTTTTTGGGTGAAATTGATCCCTGCGGTTGCAGCGGCAATAAGTGGTGTTGCTCTTTTGTCCGGGGCTCCGAATTGGGTTGCCTGGTTCTCTGTAATTGCTGGTGTTGCTTTTGCCCTTCAATCAATCATGAACCCGGACAAGAAAAATGAGGAACATTCGCAAGCTGGCAAGAGCTACACAGCGTTGAAACATGAATCCCGGTCACTGTACCAGAACTTCTATAAAGAGATGGATAGAAATTCATTCTCGATTATGGTCCGGATTCTTCGAGAACGCTACAACATGCTTGCCAAGATGACACCTCAGACAACCACCAAAGCATTTGAAGAAGGTAGGAAAAGAATAAAAGCAGGAAGGCATACACCTGATTTTGAAGAGTCAAAAAATGAGTCTGAGTGAGGAAAACAAAGAGCTAAAAAGCCTGGATATTATATTTGATAGCGCTCAAAATAAGCTCCAGTTCCAGTCTGATCAATGGAATTCGATTGATCAGAAGAATGCTATTGTGATCGCGATTTATGGAATCATTCTCGCCATCTTTCTTACTGGTGGAATTACAGATGTGTTCGTCATCTATAAAAAAACCTTGTTGAATATATGGCTGTTTACATTGGTTGTTGGAATGGCATGCAACCTTTTATCTCTTAAGCCAAAAGATATTGACATTCCACCTAAAATTGATTCCTTGATAGACAAATACCTTAACAAAGAAATTGCTGATACTAAGGCCATTATATTATCAAGCATGAATAAATCAATATCAAGAAATGATGGTATAATGAGAAAGAAAACGGCGCTAATGTCGTTTTCAATAAACATATGCCTGCCGATAGCATTAGGGTTTTCGGTAGTGGCTGTGTTCTTAAAAATATTGAAAGGATAAAAGATGAGCAACGATCAAGACGAAAATGTCCAGAACAATAACCAGGAAAGTGGTGGGCCCTCTTCAGGTGGAGGAAATCTCCCCGACCCTGATCCAGATTTAAGCGACTATCACAAACGTGACGGCGGGGGTTCACAAAACATAGAGAGAAAATAGCAAGGGTGACTTTTCGTTAAAACAATAAAAGTAGGAGGTGGTAGCCTCCAAGAAAATTCCCGTAACCGATCATATCAAACTGAATTCTGTTCGATGTTATGCAAAAATACAAGTTTTAAGAAAAAGAGTAACTTATAAAAAGGAAATTCTATGCCATTAAGAGCCATAATTGATGGAAAGACAGTCCAATCTTTTGATTTTACAGAAGATGAATGGAATTCGTTGAAAAACAAACGATCTGAATTAGATGTTAAAATGATCTGTTGCAAAAATAAAGGCATTTTAAAAACAAGTAGTTTAGGAACATTTTTTTTTGCACATCACAGAAGAAACGGTTGTAAAAGCCCTTCTGAGTCTAAAGAACACTTATTAGCGAAATTTATTGTAGCCAAAGCAGCAAAAATGTCTGGATGGTGTGTTTTTACTGAATATAAAAATGAAACCCTTGATGGAGAGGCTTGGCAAGCTGACGTTTATGCTAAAAAGGACTCAATGCAAATAGCTTTTGAAATCCAGCTGTCACCTCAAACTAATAAAGAATATGATAGACGTCAAAAAAAGTATAAAACATCTGATGTGAGATGTGCATGGTTTTCTAAATACAAAAAAAATAAAGATTATTTCTTTGAAGATGATGACTATAATTTACCAAAATTTCCTATTGAATATTCTTCTAAAAATAATAGTTTTATCGTTAAAAGTTTTGATGTGGAATTATCTAATTTTATTGAAGGTATGTTGGCAAAAAAATTAAAAATGTTTGGAAGAGGCAAAACAATTGTTTCTGCCGGATTAATAATCACAGACGACATTTGTTGGAAATGCCAAAAAAAGATATCTGTTGTGTCTGGAATTGCTTATATTGACAAGAATTATGAAAGCAACGGTTTTGGAATAATTGGAAAAGATTCTGAGTTCCTTCATTTTTACGAAATATCTTCAACCACTTTATTGCAAATTGTATCAAACAAAATAAGACAGAATTATAAAATAGGGCCATTAAAAGAAAGATATAGCCATACCGGTGAAAACTCTTATTTTTCGAATGGATGCTATTTTTGTAATGCCTTGATTGGTGACCGTTTTATCAGCATGAACTCGCTTGAGCTTCTAGATAATGAAAGCATGCCAAGCCCCAAAATTTGTTATGATCTTGAAATTGGAAAAGATCTCCCAAAGATACAACCTTATTGGACATACAACGGGGAGAAAAAAAGAGTGCTATGAGATTTGTTAAAAATTTTTATCGATTTCATGCTACGTGTAAAATCACGTGTGAAAAACATGAATAAAGAAGGATAAAGAAGGATAAAGAAGGATAAAGACAACCACAAAAAACGACAAAACACACTGAAATCATTAATAAAACCTTTAAATGCATTGGGCTCAGTCCGTTCTCCCACGCCGGAAACCGGGGTTCGAAATAAACCTTCATTCAAACTGCGGACTATGTCTATAATTCTTGCTTTTTGGGATTCGTTCAAAAAAACCCTTGTTGGACCAAAAATACCTTTACCGCAAAGCATATATCCTATAATTCAAGGAATTTTCAAATGAATTCTCACCAGATTTTAATCCCGTAAAAAGCAAAGGAATATCAATCAACTGATAATAAAATTTACAACCTCCCATTCTATGTAAATTACACCGTGACATCTGCCAATTGAGGTTATGGAGCCTTTTGTAACAAAATTGAGACAAGCTGACCGTATCAGCATACCTTACTTTAGGCTCCCAGTCACACACACTTTCTTTTTCATTGCATTAGGGCAGAAAACGTGTAAAAAATTGGCAGGCCAATATTATAAAGGAATTATAATGACAGAAAAAATAAACGATCAGTGTCAAGATCCTACCCAAAGCTTAACCATTGAGTTACCTTGTCAAATGGTGGAACGAATCGAAAGGTATGCCAAAGAAAATAAAACAACTGTGACTGGAGCATTGATTGAAGCTCTGGATGGATTTCTGAGAAAGAATTGACACGAGGACCAATAATCCCCGTGTCAACTATGTGCCCAAATTGTGCCCGTCAAGGTCAAATATTTACAAACGGTTCCAAACGAAACCAAAAATAGACTCTCAAGGCCCTTACCAGTTAAAGGCTTGAAAATACAATTACATTTTAATGTTGCGTAAGTGGAACTGAAAATCCCCGTGTCGGCAGTTCAATTCTGTCCCTGGGCACCACAACAGACAAGGGTTTTGGCGATTTGGTCAAAACCTTTTTTATTTCACTCGCCTATTTAATACACATATAATACATTTTTATTTTTCTAATACATTTATAATAAAAAACCCAGCCAAAACATGACCGGGTTTTTTCTTTACAATCAAAATTCTTTTTTTTATGATGCGGTTGAATAAAATGAACAATCTTTTTTGATTGTTTCATATTATTCTCCTTGCCCCCGGGGCCTTATTCCCCCCTGGGGGTTTTTTTGCTCCTGAGATTGGATAGAATTATTTTGCAGGGGACAATAATACCTTCCAGTTAACACAAAAGGGACTTTTCTTTGTTGACCAAGGCTGTAATCAAGTTAGTCTCCAATTATGTTGCGACTTTTTTTTGTTGCCAGTTTTACCCCGCTGACCCAGCCCCAATATTTTTAATAATACCCCGCCAACCCTTCGTATAGATCGATCATAGTCCTGAGGAGGTGGCGGCCAGGCCTATGAAAAAAAAAATACGACAGCGAAGGTGTGAAAACTGCCATAATCTTTTCATGCCAGATCCCCGCCATTTGAAAAGACAAAATTTTGCCACAAATCCGAATGCAAAATAGCCAGCAAAAAAGCACAGTCAGAGGGAATGGTTAAAAAGGCCAAAGAACCGAGACTACTTCTCATGCCCTGAAAATGTGAGCCGGGTCCAGCAGTAGCGTGAACAAAATCCCGGTTACTGGAAGCGGAAGAAATCTACCAAAAGAACCTTATTATTTAAAGATGCGTTACAAGATATGTTATCGGCCAAAAAGCCTGTCTGTATTGCCTTTAGCCCTACTTTAATAAACAGTGTTGAAAATTATGCTTGATATCACTGCACAAGGGGATATAATATTGAAATCGAATATTCCTAAAATTGGATTGCACAAGATCAAGGGTGCTAAAATGAATACATGTATTTTTTCAGTGAAACTAAATAATTCAATGACATTAATGCTAAAATACATAGTAATTCAAAGAGAAAATTTTGGGCAAATAGTGAGGAAACGAAAAACTGGCTTGACTGTTAGCACACGAGTGGAACGGATATTGCCAGACACAGTGGCCTACGTAGTAAAGCAAAATATTATGTTGCCAGTTTTTTTAAGAATTTTTAAAATTCGCCCTAACCCATTGAATTTAAAGATAATATCGATTTACACAGACTGAATCAAAATCCATTTAAAAATCAGGTAGTTACGGTCGCTCGCAACATAACTCCAATAAAATTTAATGGCATCTTGATTAATTTTAGTTGTGCCTTTTCCCATATATTGTAATTTTGAATCTGAGAAGAAAAATAAGATAAATACAACATTTTGTGCCCGGAAGAATTTTCAAAAAGTGACTGCTTCACGTTAAAACACCCGCTAACGTCATGATCCAGAGCACCGGCTATATCTTTTTGAAGTTATCGGTCTTAGGGATTTTTTGCTCCTGGGAACTTATACCATAAGTCCACGCTTCGTTTTTATACATCAGCTTTTAATAAAACAGGTAGCCGCAATTAGAAGTTCGGTCGTTCATCATAGGCTCTGTCATATCGGACATAATGTGAACAATTAAATTTTGCATCTCAACCTTCTGACGCAGGCGACAACGACAAATAGATTCTTGTTCATGGAAAACTTCTTGTTTTGTCTCCGGGCATGACTTGCATACATTGACCTCATCTAAAAGCCGACGAATCTCAGTGGTATTTTTAGAGCCTGAGGTCTGTTCCAAGACATGGTTAATGTTCTTTTTAAAGCACATTCAATTCCTCCGCATAGGTTGGCAAACAACATAGTTTGCGTATGCCGATTATTAAACAGACAGTTTATCCCACCTGAGAAGCTGAGCGATCACCATTCCTGATATAAATCCCACTGCCAGGTTTGAGGCCAGGGTAATACCAAGAATCATAGTGGAAACAAAGTATTCTTTGCGGTTTTCAAGGTCCATGATGGTCAACGCCAGCTGGGCACCGGCAAAAACGAGCAGTATTCCCAAAATAGACATAGGCAGCAGATTAAAAAAACCGACGATATTATTTCCAAGAACCAATGCCAGTATTAAGATAAGAAAACCGATTATCAAGTTGGACCCAGCTGTACGTGCTCCGAATCGATAGTGTGCTGCTAGTCCTCCGGCGCCGTGACAAAGGGGCATTCCCCCCAGGCAAAAACTTAAGAAGTTGGCCAGTGCCATGCTTACGCAGACCTTACGATTGGACACCTTCGATGACTTATCTTTAAAATATTCCTTGGATAAATCAGTATAGGCTAGTACAGCATTGCCCATTGTCATTGGAAGCTGGGGCAATACCAGGGCAAACAATGCAAACGTAAAATCGGCTTTTTCCGGAAAAGGGAAGGGTAAAAATTTTGGGATGTTGAATCCAAGACCACCACTTGACAAGTCAAGCCTGGCACCCAGAATCAAACCGGTTATGAGACCACCTGCAACAACTATTAATCCGGCAGGGAATTTTTTATTATCCAGCAAAAGAAAGGTCACAATACCACCGATCACACCGATGACTATTCCCACCTGAACCGGACCAAAAAATTGAACGGTTAGATAGGGCTCTGCTGCATTTTGAAGTACCTGGAATTTTGATGTCCCGATAATGAACTTGATCCCACCTGAAATCAGCATTGCTCCGGTGGATAATTGTACACCCCGGATGACAGACTTTGGCGTATATTTTCTGATGGTTTCGATTGCTCCCGTCAATCCAATTATCAAAAGGAAAATACCCATTAGAAGTGATGACGCCAGTATTTGAGAAGGCGTTAAGGCGGTTGCTATGGCATAAGCTCCAATCACTTTCATGGGTTGAACCGGGACCGTGACATCGAAATAGAGTCCGGAAATGATAAAAAACAGAGCAATACTGAAAAATAATCCGACCGGATTGAGTCCATTAACCAGAACCATTGCAATGGCTATTGGCAATAATGCACCAAGATCTCCAAAAGACCCTGCTATTTCCATTCGATTAAATTTTATGTTTTTAAACATTCATTATCCCTTTATATATGAAGAAGTTGATGACGTGGTAATAAACTTCAGGAACAATTATCATCCAGTATGCAATACTACTGCAAAACTGTTAAATAGAGCCCGGACCCGATCACCTTTTTTAAGGCTTAATTGGCGATAGCTTTCTGTTGTAACAATCGAACATAGCTCTGTAATATCTGAAATTTGAACAATATACTCTGTATTGATGTCCCCTTTGTTTATCTGAGTTACTCTACCATCAAATTGATTTTCCGCAGTACATGATATCGTTTTCGAATCTTCTATCCTTTGCAGCACGACCCACTGTGCTTTAACTTCTGCCGTAATCAATCTGTTTTGTTTTAATCCAAGGTGACTAACGCTACCAGTTGTAATGGTTGCAGTTACAGAAAAACTATCAATTGTAATCATTTCAAGTCTTGTTAAAATGTCGCCTTGTTCAACAACCTTGATTTTACCAAAAAATGAGTTCCGAGCACTGGTTTTGCGATCAGATTCCCCTTCCATAAATAATTGAGTAATCCGCTGAATCTCTATTTCAGAAAAAGAGACCATTGATTTTGTTAAATTGGGTGTCGAGTGTCCTAAGATGCTTTGTACTGCCGGCATTGGCATATTATTCTTTAATAGCTCTACAGCTCTGGCCTTGCGAATCATCTCTGGACCGCCCAATTTTTTATCAAATCCACAGGATTTGGACCGCTCATAGAATTTTCTTCGAACAAAACCGGGATCGATGCTAAATTTAGTTTTAACTGATGTTGAAAAAACAGGATCAGATAGCATAGATTTAATTTCATCAGCTAAAGAATGGGAGACTGGAATTTTTCTTAATATAGGTGTGTCTTTTGAATGATGATCTCTAATTGAAATGTGACAGTCACTAAGGTCGATGTCTTGAAATAGATTAAGAGATAGAATTTCGTTGAGCTTTGCTCCGGTGTATCGAATCAACAGAAATAATAACAATATCCGTGTTCTGGAAAGGCGGACATCAGATCGGGATGCTACCTGAAGCCAGCCACGATATGATTGTTCCAGCTTGGTGAGCTGAATTGTATCGAGACAATTTTTTTTATCCTGTTCAGTAATAATACTTTTTTGATCGACATTCTTTTGTATGTTTCGTTGCATTGAATATATCCAATATATTATTTTTAATAACACGATTATTATAATTTACGTGTTTCTTAATGTCAAGAAATTTTTTTTAAACCGTCTACTCTTTGAAATTCCATAAGCTTGTACAATGATTTGTATTCAATTTTTTGATCTTTTGAAAAGGTAAGTCTAAAAAAATAATTCCTGAAAGAACAATTTCAGATAGTCAAAAAGCGATTATGTCTGGTACCTTTCAGAATAATTGATGTTATGAATTTGTGAGAGCTTTTCAAACTATCTCACACAGATTCATGGCTCAATTATTCTGGGGTAAATAGTTTCATTTTTTTCATATAATTTAAGCTGAAAACAGAATA
>NZ_JAUWQB010000039.1 GCF_030611305.1 Desulfobacula sp.
TCTGAACCGAGGGTTCGTAAATATGACGTCCTGCAATGGGAATGGAGGCCATGAATCCGGTTACCCCGCAGCCGCCTTCTTCATTACATTTGTTCACCGGTGTTTTGATGTGGGGCAGCCGGCCTCTTGAAGCCAGTATATTTTTTATCATTATTGAAATTCCTTATTATAAAACCATTTTGTACTCGGGTGCGGGCTGGTATTTTTTTTTGTCGTCTTCATCCAGATAATCAAGGTGCACCAGAAGGTCTGATCGGCCCCGAAGTTCTTTAATACTTTTTAATCCGTAGGATCTCAAGATATCGCACCATTGTTTGCGCCAGGCCATATACATATTGACAAGACGCTGTTCCACATATTCTTCGTCAATCATATTTCCCAGTTCCGGATCTGTGGTGGCTATTCCTCTGGCACATCCCCGGCCGCTTTCGCAATTTCCACATCTGACACATTCAACTGCCACAAGATCAGCAGTTCCAATGACACACCCGTCGGCACCAAGGGCGATAGCCTTTGCCACATCAAGCCCGTTCCTGATACCGCCGCTGGCAATCAGGGTTACCTTGTCCCTGGCGCCTTCTTCCTTCAGGAATTTGTGAACCTTTGGAATGGCATATTCAATGGGCATGGCAATGTTTTTTTTGGCAATGTCCGGGGCTGCACCCGTACCGCCGTAACTGCCGTCGATATGAATGATATGGGCTCCGGCATAATAGGCGCCTATGGCAACCATATCCACATCCGTGGGTGTGGAGACTTTTATGGAGCACAGGACATTATGGTTAATTTCCTTCATCCAGTCTACATGCTTTTTATGGTCTTCAACCGAATATACAGAGTGGAAAGGAAAGGGTGAAAAAAGTGAGCTTCCCACAATGGTTTCCCTCATTCTGGCAACGGCTTTTGTCACTTTTTCTCCCAGAAGATGGCCGCCAAGGCCGGGTTTAGCACCCTGGGCATATTTAAATTCCATGATCGGGCATTGCTGGATGGTCTCTTCCCTGACACCGAAGAGCCCTGTGGCAACCTGGGTAATAACATGCTCTTTATAGGGAAGGAACTCAGGCGGATATCCCCCTTCCCCGGTACAGGTGAGAGAATTGAGTTTTTTGGCTGCCCTTGCCCGTCCGACAATAACGGATAAGGCTGTTGATCCATAGGACATTCCGCCGCCGTAACAGGGCATGGAAATGGTCTTCCGGGGTCGGTCGTCTCCTGTTTTATTCAAGTCAATACTGGTATCAATCTCTTCATCACTGATGTCTATGGCTAAACCAGGGTCGGGTTCAATAAACCGCATCTTGTCAAACCCGCCGCCTGAGTTGCCAAGATTATACTCAAGATCCACACGGGGCGCATCGCCTGTTTCTGCCATGGCAAAATGACCCAGCAGCATTTCAGGTGTCCAGCGGTAATCTCCCATGGTATCCAGCAAAGCATTGTCTTTGAGGACCAGAGCATCTTCCGGGCAGTGTTCAATGCAATAGTGGTCAGTCTTTTTGCAGTCAAACCCGATGCATTTATGCTCAATCGGCCTTAGGGGTGACGCATGATTATCCGGCATGACGTGAACCCCGTACGGGCAGATATCTGCGCATTTTCCGCAGGAGATACAGTTTGAATTCCGTTTAATGATATATTTGCCTATGGTATTGCGAAACCGTGACGGGGTTTCATGGGTTTCAGGCAATTGATGTTTTAACTGGTTCATAAATTATCCTACATCTATAGATACTTTTCGTTCACCAAAAATCGGTGCAAAACTCTCTTTTTCAAGATCCTCAAACCACATGGAACGTCCGACTTCACCTCGAAGGCGTCTGGCTTCCCTTAATCCCATGGCACCCAGCATTTCAAGCATCTGGTTTCGCCAGGCACTCATGAGATTTGTGATTCTGTTGCTGCCGTATGCAGGATCTATGCTTTCCAGTTCAACAGGACAGGACAGACCATTCCTGCACCGGTCGCACAGGCGGCATTCCATGGCAATAAGAAGGGGCCGGTCAATGGCAACCCCGTCTGCACCGCAGATAATGGACTTATTTACATGCTCGGCCATACAGATCCCGCCGGATGCAATGATATTGATCTGCTGACGTGTGCCGGCATCAATCAATGCCAGATGAATATCCCTTAACATATCCTTGATAAATCGTGGGTTGTCAGACTCAAACTCCCTGCCGTGGCTGTTTGCGTATACATGGATGGTATCGATATCGGCTTTTGAAAGTTCAACACAGATGCCGGCATAGTCAAGATCAGCTCTTAAGCCTATACCGACACTGATTACAAGCTCTTCATTCATGGCCTTTAAAGCCCCAAAATTTTTTTCAATGCCCGGTTCGTATTCAATTTCTACCATGTCAACACGGGATAGAAGCGTTGGATAATTTTGAAAAGTATCTTTTTTAACCAGAGGGATGATAAAGGGTCCAAATGGCATCAGATCTTCATAAACATCCGCCGCACTGATAAACATTTTTGTTCCGATGGTTTGGGCAGCTTTCAGCATGGAGATAAGGACTTCCTTGCTTAATACACCAAAATCCGGCTGCTCGAACAGAATGGGAAGCGGAATTTCGAGGATGGGTTTTACCTCAATGGCAAGAGACCCGTCCTTATTAAATGAAAGTCTTTCCGGTCGTCTTGAAAGCTCTATACAGGTATTGATATATTCGCGACCATGGATTCCGTCCCGGGTGGGCCGGACAATCTCGGACATGTCCGTCCACATGGAATCAAATCCTTTACCCACAAACGGCCCCCTGTAACCGGCACCCGATACCGGAACGCTTCCGGTATGGGCCTGGTACCAGGTTCGGCTGAGTACATCAGGTGTCCAGTATTCGTCTCCGATTTCCCGATATTCAGGATTGACTACCCGGGAGAAAATTCCCTTGGTACATTCCTGAATACACCTGAAACATGAATTGCAGGTGTAGAGATATTCAGGCTCCTCCATCTTGCTCATATGAAGATAATTGTCCTTGAATATGTCATACACGCATTTTTTCTTTACACACTCTTTGCAGCTTCCGGCACAGTTTTCCCTGAATTCTATGGTGGCATATTTACCAACAGGATAAAATCTTGGCAGTGCAGCCTTGGTTTTAATATTATATTTTTGAGGCATACTTCCCCATCCTTATTATTTTATTTCAGGCCGGCCTGTTCCACGATCTGACCCACGACTTCTTCCCATTCAATGGCCATGATATGTACGCCATGGACCCCATTTGTTTCTTTTAGTTCTTCAATGGTTTCAAGGCAGATTTTGATACCTTCATCTGCCCGGCTTTTTTTATCAACGCCATCCATTCGTTTGATAATGCTTTCAGGAACATCCATACCGGCAACCTTATTATTCATGTACCTTGCCATGCCGGCGGATTTTAACGGGGTGATACCCCCAAGGATGTAAACTTTGTCTGTCAGGCCTTCATTATTGGCCCGTCTGATCCATTCCTTAAACCGGTCCATATTGTAGATACACTGGGTTTGGATAAAATCAGCACCGGCATCAATCTTTTTAGCAAGCCGGATAACCCGGTATTCAAAGGGATCGGCAAAGGGATTGGCTGCCGCACCAATAAACATTTTGGGGGCCACATCCAGATCAAACCCGCTCATGTCTTTACCGGAATCGCGCATATCCTTCACCGTCCGGATCAGGTTGACCGAGTCGATGTCAAAGACATTCATGGCATCGGGCTGACTGCCGAATTTCTGGTGATCTCCGGACAGGCATAAAATATTTTTAATCCCTAAAGAATAAGCACCCATGATATCCGATTGAATGGCAATCCGGTTCCTGTCTCGAACCACCATCTGCATCACAGGTTCCAGTCCTGCAGCAACAAGATGGGCCGAGGCCGCTATACTGGACATCCTGACAATGGCCGTCTGGTTGTCCGTGACATTTACCGCATCCACAAATCCTCGCAGCAACCTGATTTTTTTATCAATCACGTCTTTGTTGGCACCTCTTGGGGGGCCGCATTCTCCTGTTACAACAAATTTACCTTTGGTTAGTTTTTCATGGAGACGGCTGTAAGTTTTCATATGATATGGTCCTCCCTGATCAGTTTTCTTGGTCCGCCGGAAAGACTGGTATTCCAGTTTTTTGGAGGGATATAGGTTTTCAGGTTATCTTGTTGCTTAAGCGTTGTAAGCCGTTCAATAATCAGGTGCCATGCACACTGGGTATCCGGATCAATTTCACAAAAGCCCTTCTGGGAACCGCCGCAGGGACCGTTTAAGAGTTTTTTGGCGCATCGGGTGACAGGACATATGCCTCCGAATGTTGCAAGACTGCAGTCTCCGCAACCAGAACATTCTTCAGTGAAAACACCGTGACTTTCCTGGATTCCGATAAATGTTGTATTCAGACCGGGCAATACCACTTCTTTAGCAAACCGTTTTGCCATGGCCTGAACACCGGCACCACAGGCAAGGGAAAGGATGGCATCATTCCTGGCAATGCCGGGTGATGCTTCCTGGATAAATTCATTTTCACACTGACGCTCAATGGTCAGCTCTTCTATTTCAATGGGGCGGGCCATTTTTTTAAAACTGAGCCTGAGGACGGATGCGAGGACTGCAACCTCATCTTCACCACCGGCAAAGCATGTTTTTACACAGGTGCCACAACCTAGAATTAAAAGCTTTTTATAAGGTTCCACAAGTTCAATAATTTCATTTATGGGTTTTTGACTGGCGGTTATCATTTTGTACTCCATTTTTTGGACGTGGTTGAGAAAAAGATCAGATTAAAGCAAGGCTAAGTTTTAATATATCTTTGGTTTCATTGAACAGGGGAGTGTTCAAACAATGAAATCAAAAATTTAAAAAACATAGCCTTGCTTCAAACCCGGGCTTTTTATAATAACATCAATGAGGATGGTATTAATTAAAATGATTTAAAGCAGGATTCGGGCCGATCGTTTCAAGCTCCGATATCGTGGTTTTTATAATATCTTTAATCGGCCCGCTGTCTTTTGCGGTGGTGTTGAATATGTTCAATCGTCTGCCATCCATCCCAATATCATCCAGGATGGTTTTTACATAATCAACCCGTTTTTTTGCCCGTATACTGCCTTCAGCATACCGACAATCCTTTTCCTGGCAGACCAGCACAAGGACTGCATCGGCGCCTGATTCAAAGGCCTTTAAAAGGTGGATATCCTTTGTCATTGAGGAGCAAGCCATCTTAACGGTTTTAATCGTACAACCGTCAAACATTGAATTCGTTTCTTCAAAAGAATTTAAACAATGAAACAGCGTAAGTTTTGGTGCGTTGTTAATTTTCATTTTTTCTTCCCAAAATTAAAATAAAAAAAGGCATTCGCCCAGTAATATTTGGGAAAACACCTTTGTTTTCTTCTAATTCTGCTAATACGCCATTGTATTCAGCGGATGTTTAAGACTAAATTTTATTTTTTAAACAGTCAAGTATTTTTTTATAAAAAAATTATCCCTTGCCCAATCTAATAAACTCGTGTACTATCTCATTTTTTGATTTCCCTGGTCGGTGATCCCGGCCTTTTTTTTTATAAGGAACCCTATGTCCCAGAAAATTTTACCCAAGACCCGGTTTGACGAAATGAACCTGAGCCCTGCTGTATTCTCTGTATTGCAGGATGTGGGCTATGACACCCCCACACCGATCCAGACTTTGACTATTCCCCATCTGATCCAGGGAAAGGATATGATAGGACAGGCAAGGACCGGTACTGGCAAGACAGCCGCCTTTGCAATGCCCCTGCTGTCCCGGATTGACCTTGACAATAAACGGCCCCAGGTGTTGGTGCTGACCCCCACCCGGGAGCTGGCCATCCAGGTGGCCGAGTCCTTTAAAACATATGGGGCAAAGATGAGAGGGCTGAACGTATTATCTGTATATGGGGGCCAGAGTTACGGGATCCAGTTGAACCAACTCAAGCGGGGTGTCCATGTGGTAGTGGGAACGCCCGGTCGGCTCATGGATCATATGCGGAAAAAAACCGTCTCCTTTGCAGATCTTTCCTGCGTGGTTATAGATGAGGCCGATGAAATGCTTCACATGGGCTTTATTGATGATGTGGAGTGGATCCTGGACAGAACACCGGATGATTCACAGACCGCTCTATTTTCAGCCACCATGCCCATGCCCATTAGGAAAATTGCCCAAAAATATTTGACCACCCCAAAAGAAATCATAGTCAAACCAGACACCACAGAGCTTAAAACCATCAACCAGCAATACTGGATGGTCAACGGTATTAAAAAAACCCAGGCCCTGACACAGATCCTGGAGGGTATCTCCTTTGATGGGGTGATCGTGTTTACCAAAACCAAAACCGCCACCCTTGATGTGGCAAAAGTCCTTGAGAACAAAGGATTCAAGGCAGAGGCCCTGAATGGAGATATTGCCCAGAATGCCAGAGAGCGAACTGTCAACCGGTTGAAAAACGGGTATATCGATATCCTGGTGGCTACGGATGTCGCTGCCCGGGGCCTGGATGTGGACCGGATCTCCCATGTGATTAATTATGACATGCCCTCCAAGGTGGATCCCTATGTCCACAGAATCGGCAGAACGGGCAGGGCCGGCCGCACAGGGGAAGCCATCCTGTTCGTGAACAGGAACGAACGCTGGATGCTTAAAGTTATAGAACGGGCCACCAAACATAATATCAAGGAAATCTCCCTGCCCTCCAACAAGGTCATCAACAAAAAACGTGTGACTGACTTTAAACTATCCATCACACAGGCCCTGGCATCGGAAGACTTAAGTGTTTTTCAGGATTTGATTGAGACCTATGCCAAGGAACAGGATATCCCTGTAACGCAGGTTGCGGCGGCCCTTGCTAAACTGGCTCATGGGGACACTCCCTTCTTATTGTCACCCAAAAAAAATGAGAAAAAGACAAAAATCAAAACAGCCGGGAAAGACCGGTCGGTCCGGAAAAATTTTTCTGATAAAAAGCATCTGTCTGTAAAAAAGCAAAAACCCAAACAGATGGAAAAAATATCTTCGTTAAAGGAGGATAGTGTCATCCCTCCGGAACAGGGCATGGAGCGGTACCGAATTGAGGTGGGCCACCGCCACGGGGTCCGGGCAGGAAATATTGTGGGGGCCATTTCAAATGAAGCCGGTCTTGACGGCAAATATATCGGAAACATTGATATCAACCAGGAATTTTCCCTTGTGGATCTTCCGTACGGCATGCCAAAGGAAGTTTTCTCGCTGTTGAAAAAAACCTGGGTGAGATCCCAGAAGATGGAGATTTCAAAGTACGCCTGAACTAAGACGACTCATCATTAAAGATTTCACTGGAGAGGATTACCGCTTCCGCCACTTCACGGATAGATTTTCTTGAGTCCATGCTTTTTTTTCGTATCCAGCCATAGGCTTCATTACCGGTCATTCTACGGTTGTGCATGAGAATTTCCTTGGCCTGTTCTATCTTTTTTCGGGCTTCCAATTCCTCCTGAATCACTTTGGTTTTAACCATAAGTTCCGTATTAACAATGGCGATAGCGGATTGATTGGCAATAGCCCTTAAAAGATTGACTTCCGTATCGGGAAAGTCATAGGGCTCGGATGTAAAACAGTTTAAGACCCCGATGACTTTTTCGTCTTTTGTTTTTAAAGGAATCCCGACCATGGAGACCAGACCCAGTTTTTTGGCCATTTCTTTTTCTTTGAATCGCTGGCTTTTTAAAACATCCTTTAGGATCAAAGGCTTTTTGTGGGTCACCACATACCCCACAACGCCTTCATTTAAATCAAGTTCCCGGTCCTTGATATAATCCGGTGAAATGGACTGGGTTGCCTTAAGGCGTATTTTGGGCGGTTTTTCCTCCTCATCGACGATCCATAAGGAACAGATTTCAACACCGGTAACCTTGGCGGTTACCATGACAATCAGCTTTAACAGGTCCTCAATAAACAGGTCCGAGGTGATTGCCCGGCTGATATCGGTTAATGCTTTTATATACCTGTCATATGTCGGGTCCAGTTTTTCCATAACACTCCCATATTATTTAGAAATCATTATCATATGACAATATCAATGATGGTGTCCGCAGCCGCCTTCCTTTTTGTTCTTTTTTATCTGACAGAAGTCAAATATATGGAACAGCTTGAGTTCATCTTTCTCAAAAAGCTCCAGATTTTCCAGAATGGTATTTTTCCGAGCCTGATAAACCTTTATATTTGATGACATAAGACTTCTTTGGGACCCGTCTCCCATGCATCTGGTAACAACTGCATCGACCAGATCCTTTTTTTTGAATATCCCGGTTTTACACGTAGACCCTTCATCTGAAAGTTTCCGGTTTTCCTTGAATTCAAGTTTCCGGGTTTCCAGATCCACAATTAAAAAATTTTCGGCAACACCAAAATGGTCATCGATGATGCTCGCCAGCCCGTTGTTTTCTTTAACAGGAAAGGCTACCTTCATTACATCCCTCCAAAAAAAATGATCAATATATTAACTCTCTTATACCAAAAAACCGGTTTAAAAGATAAGGATTTATTTTGTAATGACAAGTAAAATTTTTTTACCCGTGAATTTTTTCAAAGGCAATAATTGCTGCACCCAGGGCGCCTATGATATCCGGAGTTTCAGGGGTATTTATTTTTTCAAGGTTCATGCTTTCTGAAATGGCTTTTACCACACCCTTGTTCCGTGCCACACCGCCGGACATGGAGACGGTAAGGCCATCAATATTTTTGGCCACCCGTTTGACAAGGGAATTGGTCCTTGCTGCAATGGACCGGTTAAGTCCTTTTGCAATCTCTTTTTGCTCGGTACCGCAGGCAATCAGTGAGATGACTTCACTTTCAGCAAATACCGTACACATACTGCTGAGAACAAGGTCACTTGTCGCTCCTTTATCCAGGTCTCCCAATTCGGTAATATCCACCTCCAGAGCCCTTGCCATGGCTTCCAGAAATCTGCCGGTTCCTGCAGCACATTTATCATTCATGGCAAAATCCACCACATTCCCGTCCGGATCAAGGCGCATTACTTTGCTGTCCTGTCCCCCGATATCAATGAGAATCCGTGTCTCAGGGATCACATGTTTTATCCCCTTCGCATGACAGGTGATCTCAGTGACTGCAGCGTCTTTTTCTTTGACCCGGGCCCTGCCATATCCGGTGGAAATAATGGATCGGATATCCTTCTCCATAATTCCTGCTGCATCAAGGACGTTCTTTTTCGCACGGGCAATGGACTCGATGTTTTTCGCTCCGGTGAGAATTACCGATGAGGCCAATATGTTTTTTTCTTCATCAATCAATACTGCATCACAGGAAAGACTGCCGATATCAATACCAAGGAAAATCATTACATTTTCTCCTTAATCAAAGTTTAAAATAAATTTCTCTAAGAAAGCATTTCCAAAAAGGCTTCTATCCGGGTTTCTATCTGGCCTTTGGCAAGATTTCTTGAATCCACACAATCGATTTCAAGATTCAGCACAGGCACATTGATGTCTTTCAGCCCTTTTGAAATCAGACCTCTTATGCCTGTTCCCTGGCGGCATCCCTAGTGACAGGGGTTAATGGCCCCGTCAATCCGGTATGCACAGGCAAGGTCCTGTAAGTGTTTAATCCGTTCAGATGCGTTCATGCTGAAGGGAATTGAAATCATTCTCTTTGCAATGCTCTCAAAAGGATTGTCCGGATCCATTGGTTCCCAGGTAACATCATTGAGTTCATCCACAACAATCACAGCACCCAGGTCCTCGAGCATCTCATTGATGGGAAAGGGATATTGAATTCTGTTCTGTATCCACATCAGCCTTATTTTTTCTTTTGAGTCATGATGCCGGCGGGTTTTAATTCTGTGATTCAATTCATCTTTAAATGCCTGGCAGATATCAATACCTTCTTGCGACCCCATCAAAAGGGTTATGACCGTACCGAAATCCTTTAAAATATTATTGTCAACAGGCGATGGTTTTGTTTTGGTAAGATCATAAATTTCTTTTAGGAGTGTGCTTGAGGTGTTGAAATTTTCCAGGGCAATGCCGAGCTTTTGTTTTGACAATGGCCTTTTTGTATGATCAGACACAAAGCGAACCATCTCTTCAAGCTGGGATGACAGATATTTTATCGCATCCTGTGTATAGTTCTGGGGCACATTTAAAAGGAAAAAGTCTTTTTTATACTGGTGTGCAAAATTTTCCAAAATGGCGAGACCGGCTGTGCAGGGGCTGCTGGTCCCTATGATAAAATCAGGCTCAGGCATGGCGTTTTTTAATACTGCTCCCATGACTGCCCGGTGATAAGCGCAGGAATCTGTTGCAAACCCTGAATCTTCCGCTTCTTCAAAAAAATAACCTGCCGTCTGGGTGGAGGAGAGCAGGGCACCGACAAATTCGACAAAACAGGAGGTGACATCCATGGAACCGAGAAGATCAAAAGGAGCGGTCACACCGCACCATGCAATATTCTCATCTTTGGAATAAAGTTTTTTCCCCAGTTTGGACAGTTCCAGTACATATTTTTTCCGGGCATTGATGCCTTCCGGGTCCTGGTTTAGTTTATCTGTTATTCCTTTTACTGCATTGTCAAAATGATCGTACATCATATTACACCCCCAGCATTTCTGTAAACGCTTCAATTCTTGTCTGCTGCTGTCCCATAGATCCCATGGTGCAGTCTCCTTCCAGCATAAGGAAGGGAATGGATTCTTTCTGGAGAGCCTGCCTGATCATGGGAATTCTGGCAAGATAGGGATCGCAGAATTTTAAGGTAAACACGATAACTCCTTTTGCATTACTTTCTTTTGCCCGTTGAACAATTTTTTGGGCGATGTTGCCGGGCTTTGTGGTGTCCATGGTTCTTGCACAAGGTGTCTGCTCCATATATGAAATTGCCATAGATCTGAAGATATTATCGTCTGCCTTGGTGTCCACTTGTGTGACAAATCGTGAAGTGGTGCAAAAATCACTGGCAGTCACATGCATGTTCCATTCTTCAAAAAGATCATACACCTTTGGATCAAACAAAAGATTCCCAAAAACAAAAACAGGCGATTGCCCACCCTTGGCAGGTTTTTCAGGTTCAATTTTGTTTTGTGCCATTACAAGTGCCTTGTCTGTTGAATCTGTCGCTGCTGTATTGATGATTTCTTGAAGTCCGGAAGCAATCCCTGGAAAATAATTCCGGGACATTATTCCTTCAATTTTTTTAACCGAGGCAGCAAGAAGGTTCCATTTGGCGATTTCATCTTTTATTTTTTCCGTAGAAAAGGGTTCATTGTTCCATTTGAAAAGGGTTTTTGCCAGGCGTTCATACTCTTTTGAAAGAAAATCAAGGCTTAAGCTGTTTATTCCGGAAGGAAGGTCCAGCAGGATAATTGGGTCATCAGGTTTTGCCTCATGCCAGGCATCGGCAAGCCGCCGCATGGAATCACAGGAATTGATAAAAACCATCCCTTCAAGTTCTGGCAGATCATCTGCAAGGGCCCGGTCAAGCACTTTTTTGACATGGGGGCACAAATTGTCGTGAAGCAGGTGTCCTGCCTGGTCAGGTGCCTTTGATTCAGGAAAAATCCTGAAAGGGGAAAACCCGGCCGCTTCAATTAAAGGGACCGGTGTATAGGCGCAGGTAAACCCGATTTTTTTATTCATTTTAATTTCTCCTTGCCGCAATTCAAAAGAATGGTGCGCAGTACGTTTTTCGTGGTTTCAATATTCTTTTCCGAAATAGTGCAGAAGACTTTTTCAAGGGTGGCTGATACGACTTTTGTTGCGGAAACTTCGGCATCAACGCCTCCTTGTGTCAAGTGAATTCTGTTTGCTCTCCTGTCGTTGGGGTCGGGCGCCCGTCTTACCAGGCCGTCTCTTTCCATGCGGTCTAAAAGCCCTGTCATGGTGGAAGGTTCAAGGCCTGCCCTCTTGCCAAGTTCGTTTGCCTTAAGCCCGTCTTTATCCCACAAGGAGAGCAGAACACCAAGATAGGCCGGCCTTATTGTGCTGATCCCTTCATCGGCAAATCCTTTTTTTAAATGGGATGTTACGGCAAGTGTAGCCCTGGAAAGCAAATAATACGGGCAGTCGGGTGGAAGCGGCAAATTCATTTTTTACCTCTCATATATATTATATTTGTTCGAGTATATTACGCATGAGTAATATATTGTCAAGAACTAAATTCAGAATTCATGTTTGATCCTATAGAACTATATATGGGGAGGGTTACAAGATCTCTTCCATACTGAATTTTCAGAAATGGATAGTAAATAAAACATTTGGAGTTTATACAGGGTGTTATCAGCAGACTTTCAACGAATTCTTTCTTAGTGAAAGGCTGGAGTGTTGTCCTTGTTTCAGCATTGTTCGCATTATCTGCAAACAATGCCAATGTCAAATTCATAATGCTATCATATATTCCAGCAATCGTTTTCTGGGGTTTTGAATGGTTACCCACCTGCAATCAGAGAGTTGATGATGACTTCATCACCGTCTCTGGTAATATACCCCTATGTGTCAGATCGAAATCTTATCGCCTATGTTTTTATCCCCAGTTCTTTCAAAGTATCAGGCAGAGGACTGCCGGTTTTTGTGTCCCAGCCCATTTGCTTGTAGTAAAGCTTGCGCATAAGATCCCAGTGATCCAGAATCCTGCGCCCTTTTGCCGGGCCGTCCACCGGAGCGGACCCGTAACGGGGGCTTGGCGCCTCCATATCTGGAGTCAGGCCGTTGCGGATATTGAACACCCGCAGGGTATTGACGATACGCCTGCCTATAGTTAGCATGTCTTTCAGTGTTCTATCATCGTTTGTTATCGCATTGACAGCTTCGACAACCATTTTGGGATAGTTCAAGTTAAAGCGGCATGCCCCGAGGCAGTCTTCAATCATAGCCCAGCCGTTCTGGCGGGCGTTAACAACCGGGACTTCCCAGGGCGAAAAGGCATCATGGACGGGCGGCATATCCAGCAGGTGGGGCCGAACGCCTACGAATGTGGCCTCAATCGAACTGGTGTTAGCCAGGCAAGTGTCTGTTAATTCGTGCCATCTGGCTCGGTGATCATGCCCCCGTGGTGTGGCACCTTTTTTTGTACAGATAGCTATGGATACGGCCTCTCCGCCAACCCTTGCTGCGGCCAGGCGCACGCCGTCTGATAAAAGCTTTCCACATCCTTTTTGAAATGCAATTTTACGGAGTAATATCTCCACTGCTTTTACATCACCCCAGGTTAGATTAATACCGTCTAAATCGGAAGATGTTAAAATTCCCTTTTCGGAGCATTCCATGAGCCATCCTAAAATCCAGCCCGACTCGTTGATGTCTAATCCAAGTCGATCGGCAAGATCGGTGAGAAAGTATACAGCTCCGGCATCTGTCTGACCAATCTGGGGTCCGAATGCTGCAAATGCTTCATATTCAGGTTCCTCGGCCACAAAACCCTTAAACGGTCCCTCTGTTACAATATGTTCGAATGTGTGGTTGATCGCGCAGCTATAGCAGGTTGCGCGGCGAATGGCAGTAAATCGCTCTCGGATGTATCTGCCGTCCATTTTTCCATGTTCGGGGAAAATGTTTGTAGTAAAGTTTTTGACCGGCAGAGCCCCGACCTTATGCAAACTGGAAAAGGTTCCGTTAGTACCCCATTTGTGTCGTGATCCATTAAGAAAGGTTCGGGTCGCTCCTTCGTGCAATTGCCTGGATAAAGAAATGAGCCGGGGTTTGTCGTGGATTTTTGGTTTAAAACTGCCCCGGCAGATTACGATAGCCTTTAACCGCTTGGCACCCATGACCGCGCCAACCCCGCCTTTAGAGGCTACATGGGTGCCATCACCAACAATGACAGAAAAGTGCACCTTATTTTCACCTCCCGGTCCAATACAGTATACGCTTGCTCCTTTTGAAAGACCGAGTTCTTTTTTTAGCATCGTCTGGGTATCTAACGCATCTGCACCAATCAGGCTGTCTGCATCACGGATCTCAACGGTTTTATTGCTTATAAACAAGTACGACCATTTTTTTGCCTGTCCATGGATAACAACGGCATCGTAGCCGCAGGATTTTAGCCATGCACCACCAAATCCGTTAGCTTGTGTTGAAACTGCCAGATTCGTCATGGGGCCTTTGGTAACAAAACAAACTGTCCCGGAACCGTGAATCGGGGTGTAGCTCATAGGACCAACTCCCATGACCAACCGGTTTTCAGGATCAAACCATTCGGTATTATCTGGATTTTCATGATTCAGGTACCAGGCTCCAAAACCAGCACCACCGAGGTAATTTTTGATTAAAGTTGAATCTAAATCTTCTGCAATACATGATTTCTGACTTAAATCTACGCGAAGAATTTTATTGGCATAACCATAGTCAAGCATATAAAATATACTCCATAAAAATATTTTACAGATACAAAAAAAGCTTAGATCAGTATTCTGAACTCATGTTTTCAAGTAAAGCAAAATGGGTGATAAGCAAGTTTGCTATGTCTGTCTTGCTTAAAAATCAGGCTGCAATTTTCGACCCGCTGGCACCCATCAATCTATCTATTTATTTCAAAACTCATAACGCATTTATATATATAATCGCTTGGTCCATTAGTCAATACGAGACCAATTAAAACAGATATCCATCGGGATGGGCTTTTCTTGTTTTTGCTATGATCCTTTTACCGGCATTGATCTCACAATCCTGTTTTGTTGAACCATCTTTGTTTTGAATCGGTTTCAAGCGAACCCGTTTTGACGTCTATCTTTCACGGTGATAAAATTCCGATATTTTAGACCATTATCCTGAAAAACCGATAGATTTTGAAATCTTTTTGCTTGCGGTAATAACTTTTTTTGAGAAACGCTTATACATTTCCGGCTCCGGATGTCTCGCAGTTGAATAAGAAACATTAATTGCCGCAATAACCTCGCCGGCATAGTTAAAAATAGGCGCTGCTACAGCACTCAGACCTTTTTCAAGTTCTTCGTCGTTAACGGCATACCCTTTCTCTCGAACAAGTTCCAGCTCATTTTTCAAGGCTGACATTGACACTATAGTTTTCTCAGTTTTTTTTTCAAAAATAAAATTTTCCATGATCTCGTTGGCTCTATCATCGTTCATATAAGCCAGAATCACTTTTCCCTGGCTGGTGCAATTAACCGGAAGACGGGAACCCACAGAAAGATTCACATTAAACAAATGATCCGATCGAATTCGTGCTAAAATTATAATTTCTGAGCCTTTTAAAATTGAAAGGTTGATTGTTTCACCGGTATCATTTCTTAGTTTCGTCATAATCGGCAAAGAAATTTTGTGTAAATCCAAATTACCCAATGCAGTAACTCCAAAATAAATCAACTTGGGTCCAAGGTGATATTGCTTGGTTTCTGGATTTTTTTCCATAAGCTGCAAAGATGTTAATGCCTGAAGCAGTCTATAAGTTGTGGTTTTCTTCAACCCGGTTTTTTTAATTAATTCATTCAGAGTCATAGGTTCCAGGTTATCAGCCATGCATGTCAATACGTGTACGCATTTTTCGAGAGTTTTTACTTGATTTTTTTCAGCCACGAGAGTTCCTTAGCAATAAAATTTATAAAAAAATAATCCTGATTAAAATTTGGTAAAACAAGTTCTGAAATTGGCAATTACTATTTTAGGATGAGATTCAAACATTTTTAAAATCATCGAATAATTCCGTATAACCAAATTTGTTTAATATTTTCCCACATTAAGGCACAATTTAATTTTATTTTTATGGTCTGTCAAATAAATTATTCTATTCTTTTTAATCAAAAACGTTGAATTTTTTTTGTTAATCACTTTAATTTATAGAAAATTTTTACTTAATCACCTTTTTCAGACTATTGCTTACTAAAAGACTATAAAATACTTGACAATCTTCAGCATAACAATATACAAATAATTCTGAGGGGCGGTAATGTTTTTAATAAATTCCGTATGGTGGAATTTATTATGCTCAATAATTAACTTTCCCAGATGATATTTAGGCTGGCTTTAGGCAAAATGCATACAGTTGTAAGTGTCGGAAATTAAGAGGCGTTCCATGGAAGTGATTCAAAAGGCGGACCTGAAATCCAGATTGATATTATTTATTGCCGTTCTAATGGCGTTTTATCACTTCTATTTTGCCACCATCGGATTCATTACTGAAATGAGCTGGCGCGCCGGGCATTTAATATTCGCCTCGGTTTTAATCTTTCTTTTTAAACCCATCAGTCAACAAAAATCAAAATGGCTGCTTCTTGATTATTTACTGATCCTGGTCGCAATCGTTTCCGGTTTTTATATCATTGTCGAATACCCGAATATGGGTCTTAGAATGGGAGATCCATTACCATTGGATATTGTGATGGGCGTTTTCAGCATTATAGTGGTTCTTGAAATGACCCGCAGAACCATTGGATTGCCTCTTCTCATCATTGCTGTTGTATTTATAAGCTATGCTCTTTTAGGAGAATTTATACCAGGAATATTCGGCCATCGGGGTTTTGATTTTGATCGGATTGTCACCCAGATTTATATGACATCCGATGGGATTCACGGCATCCCCATTGGTGTTATGGTTAAATATGTTTACTTTTTTGTTCTTTTTGCCGGTTTTCTGGAAGCAACAGGTGCAGGAAAGTGGTTTATTAATTTTGCATTTGCACTCACCGGCAGAAGCCGCAGCGGCCCGGCACAAACGGCTGTTTTTGCCAGCGGTCTCATGGGTTCCATCTCCGGAAGTGCAGTTGCAAATACAGTGGCCACGGGTTCTTTTACGATTCCTTTGATGAAAAAGGTAGGCTACAAACCTGCTATTGCAGGTGCCATTGAAGCCGCATCCTCCACAGGCGGGCAAATGGTTCCTCCCATCATGGGTGCCGGTGCCTTTATCATCGCTGAGTGGACCGGAATTGCCTACAGGGAGATCATCCTTGTTTCAATTGCTCCTGCAGTTTTATATTTTATAAGCGTCAGTTTTTTTGTACATATCCGTGCCCTTAAAGATGGCATAAAAAAGGTTCCTGTAAATGAATTACCTTCCTTTATAGAACAATTAAAAATAGGAGCCCATTATATTGTTGCCATCTCACTGCTTATATTTTTGCTTGCCTATGGATACAGTCCTACCTATTCGGTTTGCCTTGGCATTGGTGGGCTTATTATCGTCAGTTTTTTCAAAAAAGAATCCCGGATGACTTTTCCTGTCTTTTTAGATGCGTTAAAGAGTGCTGCACTTATTGCTATTCCGGTATCCGCTGCGTGCGCAGCAGCCGGTGTTGTTGTCGGTGTGGTGGGATTAACCGGCCTTGGACTTAAATTTTCTGCCATGGTAATTTCAGTGGCAGGCGGGCAAAAAATATTAGCTATTTTCTTGGTTTTACTGGCCTCTCTATTTCTGGGCATGGGACTTCCGGTCACAGCAAGCTATGTTGTATTAGCGGTATTAGCCGTACCCGGGCTCAGAGCACTGGGCGTGAGTGTTTTAGCGGCTCATCTGCTTGTGTTCTGGTACAGCCAGGATTCCAACATAACTCCACCGGTATGCCTGGCAGCATATGCGGCCGCGGGAATTGCCCAGTCAGACCCTATGAAAACAGGTCTTTACAGCTGGGCCCTTGCCAAAGGGCTTTATTTAATTCCCCTGCTTTTTGTATATACTTCAATTCTGACGGGAAGTGTTTTTCAGATTATTTTCATAAGTATTATTGCAACTTGCGGGCTATTTGCAATGACTTTATTTTTAGAAGGTTATTTTGTCAGCCCTCTGAACATCATTTCCAGGCTCATGTTTTTGGCCGTAACCGTGTGCTGTTTCTGGCCGAGTCAGTATTTAAACTACTTTGGCTGTTTATTGATGGCTGTTTTAATTTCTTATCAGATTACCATGTGGAAGTTAAGAAATCGTGAAATTGCTGAAAAAAATATTTAGATCAATTTTTCAGGCAGATCAGACTTTAAGTATGATAATCAACTTATTTAATAAGATTGAAAGGGGGTGCAGCAATAAAAAGGACATGCAGCAGCACAGACAAGGGGTAAGCTTATGAGAACAACAATAATAGCTAAAAAGATGGAGGACAATATGAAAGGTAGATATCATATTTTAACAATCGGAATCATATGCACACTTTTAATTATTTTTATCCCTGGCTTTGGGCTTTGCGGGGAGAAGTATAAATTAACCATTGCAACTGGTGGGACCGGCGGCACTTATTATCCATCAGGAGGTGGTGTCGGAGAACTCCTTAGGTCAAAACTTGATATAGTGGAGGCAGCCACAGCGGAAGTAACAGCGGGCTCGGTTGAAAACGCACAATTGCTTAACCGAGGAAAGACAGACATGGGCTTGATCTGCTGGATCGGCGTTGTAGGCGCAAACTTAAAAGATAAGCTGCCAAATCTGCGCACAATGTTTTTTATTCATGGCAGTACTGTTCATTGGGCTGTTGGTAAAGATAGCGGTATCAATACATTACTCGATCTAAAAGGCAAAAAAGTTGCTCTCGATGCACCGGGAAGCGCTGGTCTTGTTAGCTCTGAACTGGTTTTAAAGCTTTTTGGCGTTGATCCGGACCGTGATATCAAAGCCCTTCGCATCAAACAATCCCAAGGGGCGGACGCTTTTAAAGATGGCCGGATAGATGCAGTGTTCGGAGATGTTGGTTATCCAAACTCAACATTCATGGAGCTTACTACGGTTAGAGACGTAAAAATCCTAAGTTTTTCCGATTCTGACCTTAACAAAATTTATTCCAAATATCCTTCACTTCCAAAGGAAACCATTCCGGCCGGTACATATAAAAATCAAACTGCAGATATAAACACTTATACCGAAGCAGGACCTTTTGCATGTCGAGCCGACCTTCCAGATGAACTGGTTTATCAGATAGTAAAAACTATTCACCAAAACCAGAAATGGTTAACCCAAAATGTTCATCAAGCAATTGGCCGATGGCAATTTGATCCTGCAGTAGGAAACCTGGCCCCACTCCATCCAGGTGCAGCGAAATATTATAAAGAAATCGGGCTATTATAAAGATAAAAGTCCTCATGAAGTTCAAAAAGAACCCAATGGGGACTTTTTACCCAACTGCAATTAAAAGGAAAGTTATTTTAACTTGGACTCTGGTATGAAAAAAAAGATTGGTTTTATAGGTCTTGGACAAATGGGCCGGTGGATGGCTCTTAACCTATTAAAAGGCGATTTTGATATCACGGTTTTTGATATCAGTAAAGATGCAATGGCTTTTTTGACTGCTAAAGGGGCTAAAAAAGCAGAATCTCCTGCTGAACTGGCAAGACAGACCGATTGGATATTTCTTAGCTTGCCAAACTCTAATGTTGCCGAACAAGTAGTTTTCGGCCAGGAAGGTATTCTCTGTGGATCAAAAAAAAATCAGATACTGGTTGATTTAGGAACTTCAAATTATATGTGGACAAAAGAGTTTTCAGATAGATTAAAAGAAAATGGAATTTGTTTTTCTGATGCGCCTGTAACCGGAATGGAGGATCGGGCCAAACAAGCTTCCTTGACCATTATGTTCGGCGGCGACAAGGAAATATTAAAGGAGATTAGTCCTGCTTTTGACAAAATAGGAAATGAGGTTGTACATATGGGTGACGTCGGCAGCGGTCAGCTTTCCAAGATGATAAATAATGTTCTTTTTAATGTCCACCTGGCCGCACTTGCTGAAGTTCTGCCCATGGCGGCAGAATTGGGACTGGAACCTGAAAAAGTAGCCCAAGTTATCAACACGGGATCAGGTCAAAGCTTTGCTTCCAAAGTCTTTATTCCTAAAATCCTCGATAATTGTTTTGATCATGGCTATCCCATGAAGCACGCTTATAAAGACATGGTTAATGTTTGCGAAATCTCTTCCCATGAAAAAATTCCTATACCGGTTGTATACGCAGCCTTTTCTACTTATCAAACTGCCTTAAAATCAGGATATGGTGAAGAGGACAAAGGATCAATGATAAAAATTTTTGAAAAATTGCTGAAAATAAAATTTCGTGGGAAAAAGAACTAACATCTTTATAAAAAAAGGTTAAAAAAGGAATCGTGGAAAAACTTATAATTACTGTAGCTTTAACCGGAAATGTACCTACAAAAAAAAATAATACCAATCTTCCGGTAACACCCGAAGAAATTGCCGAAGATGTGAAAAGATGTGCAGATGCCGGGGCATCTCTTTTTCATGTTCATGCCAGGGATTCTCAACAAAAACCAACTCTGGATACATCAATTTTCAAAGAAATCGTCAGAAATATAAAAAAAGTTTCACCAGATGTAATCATTCAGTTGTCAACAGGAGCACGAGCAGGAAAAGATTGGGAGGATAGAGCAACTCCAGTAAGACTGCTTCCTGAGATGGCTTCGTTTACTACCGGATCAAACAATCTGCCGGGAATAGTATATGAAAATTCGCCCCAGTTTATTGAATTTCTTGCTGGAGTGTTCAAGGAAACCGGGGTAAAGCCGGAGATTGAAGTATTTGAGACAGGTATGATAAATAATGCCCTGCATCTTAAAAAAAAAGGTTTTTTTGACTTTCCCCTTCATTTTGATTTTGTTCTGGGAGCACCCGGAGCAATGCCTGGGACAGTGAAGAATCTGCTCTTTTTATCTGAGGGGATACCACCTGATTCAACTTGGACCGTGGCCGGAATCGGAAAGGCGGAGATACCGCTTGCCACTGCAGCAATCGTAATGGGTGGGCATGTCCGCATAGGTCTGGAAGACAATTTATACATGCCGGACGGGGCTCTTGCATCCAATGCTGAACTTGTAGAAAAAATTGTAACGATCGCGAAAGAAATCGGTCGGGACATCGCTAATCCAGATGAGGCACGCTCAATTTTAGCAATCCCTCATGAAAATAAAAACCGGATACTTGAAACAATAAGCTGAAAGGTTATATGACTTAGAATAATTTGAAAATAACTTGGAAAGCAAAGAGATATTGAAAGTCTGTATGTGATGAAGCGATCAAAAGGTAAAAATAAGATTCGTATTGGTGGCGGGGCTGGTTTTTCAGGCGATAGAGTAGATTCAGCAGTAGAGCTTGCAGCAAAATCTGAACTCGATTATATCGTTCTTGAATGTCTTGCAGAACGCACTGTGGCATTGGGAAATATGATCAAAATCCGTGAGCCGGGAAAAGGATACAGCGAGACTTTGTCCGCACGGATAAGGACGCTTTTGCCTGTTTGTCTGCCAAAAGGTGTGCGCATTATATCCAATATGGGATCCGCTAACCCTTTGGCCGCCGGCAAACGTACATATGAAATAGCCCGGGAACTTGGTTTCCCGGAAATGCAGGTGGCTGTCGTTTTAGGAGATGATGTCCTTGACATAATTAAAAATAAACCAGAGCTTATACTTTTAGAATCCGGAAAAACTCTCGAAAGTATCCTGCCGCGGATTATTTCTGCCAATGCCTATATGGGCGCTGATGCCATAGTACCTGCTCTTGAAACAGGGCAGGCCGTTGTTTTAACCGGCCGGGTGGCTGACCCTTCCTTGTTCTTGGCACCAATGATTCATGAGTTTAACTGGTCTTACAACGACTATAAACTTCTGGCCCAGGGAACGCTTGCCGGCCACCTCTTAGAATGCGCGGGTCAGCTTACAGGAGGCTATTTTGCCGACCCGGGCAAAAAAAACGTACCAGGCCTTGCCCGGCTTGGCTTTCCTTATGCCGATGTAACAAAAGATGGCAAAGTGACTTTAGGGAAAACACCGGAAACAGGCGGGAAACTGGATGTGATGACCTGTAAGGAACAATTGCTTTATGAAATCCACGATCCTTCCAGATATATTACTCCTGACTGTGTTCTAGATGTCACAGACGTTAATTTTAAACAGGAAGCTAAAGATTCTGTTCATGCTTTTGGCGCCAGAGCTCTTGCCCGCACAGATTCGTACAAGGTCAGCGTGGGCTATATGGACGGCTATATGGGCGAAGGACAGATTTCCTACGGAGGGCCAAATGCCGTTGCAAGGGCACGTTTAGCAGGGGAAATTGTGATCGAACGCTTGAAAATTAGAAAATTTGACTATCTTGAAATACACAAAGATTTTATCGGTATGGACAGCCTGCATGGCAAAACATCCACATTGAGCGAGCCCTATGAAGTCCGCCTTCGTCTTGCAGCCAAATGCCGAGATAAAATGGCAGCCAACGCTGTTGGAGAGGAAGTAGAAGCATTACTAACGAACGGTCCGGCAGGAGGAGGCGGGTTTTTCAGACAGACAAAAGAATTGGTAGCCATTCAATCAGTTCTTCTGCCACGTTATTTAATCAAACAAACGATACATACAATAGGCAAATAATGAGTATTAAAGTTTATGATATAGCTCACTGCAGGACGGGGGATAAAGGCCGGACGGTAAACATTTCAGTCATAGCATTTGATGAAGCTAAATTTCATTACCTTAAACAACATCTTACTTCGGAAAAAGTTGCCAAAGATTTTTCTCCCATAGCGGAGGGTCCTGTTTCCCGCTATGAACTTCCTAAGCTTCACGCATTCAACTTTGTTGTTGAAAATATGCGGGGCGGCGGAGTAACAGTGTCTCTTTCCCAGGATATTCATGGGAAAAGCCTTAGTTATTTGATGATGGGGATTGTACTTCCTGAGAATTAATAAACCAAGCCAAAAACCAAGCATTTTGAGCCTTTATCCAGAACAAAGTGTAATTTTTGCACTGCCCTTCTTTCATGTTTTCCCTCACTAATGGGATGCAATAATCATCATTCCCGGGTGTGTTAAGCCCACAATATCTATTTCCGCAATTAGTGCTTTTGTGAGGTTTATCCGGCTAGAAAATAATAACAGAAGGCGACAGCCATTGCTGCTTTGATTGTTGTGCTTAGCGGTGTGATTCTCATAAATTGATTATATATTCTTTGATTATGTGGTTATCAAGAAAAATTTGTATGTGGGGAATATAGCGTGGGGAAGACTTGTTTCCCAAAATAAAAAAGCTCTCAGAAAATCTAAGAAAACCTTTGATATCATGGTGATCCCACGGGGAATCGAACCCCGGTTTCCGGCGTGAGAGAACTTTAATTATTCTTGATTGCCTTTAACTGATGCCTTTTGTATCCTTATTTTATATGGTACTATCTGCTATGAATTTTTTTTCAAAGCTAATTATAACCATCTTCGTATTGTTTTTGTGCTACCCATTTCCTTCGTATGGATTTGAGCGATACAACAGGGTTACCAAGTATGATGGTTATTTTAAGAAATACACCAAACATTTTTTTGGGCCCGGATTTGACTGGCGATATTTTAAATCCCAGGCCATTGCAGAATCCAACCTGAATGCCGATGCAAAATCCCATGTTGGAGCAAAAGGAATCATGCAGATAATGCCAAAAACATTTGAAGAAATTAAGTATAAAAACGCTTCAATAAAAGGATCTTCCCTGCAACCCAAATGGAATATTGCAGCGGGTATTTATTATGACAGGGCAATATGGAAATTATGGAAGGCCAAAAGGCCTTTTATGGATAAACTTGCTTTCATGTTTGGAGCCTACAATGCAGGTAAAGGAAATATCATTAAAGCTCAAAAAATTGCAGAAAAATCTGATATGAACCCAAACCATTGGTCATCTATTGAGAAAACACTTGTTAAGGTAACAGGCAAACATAGTAAAGAAACCATTGGATACGTGAATAAAATAAACAAGGTAAAAGGAGTATTAAAATAATGGAACTCGGAATACTTATTGCAAATTTTGTATATGCAGTTTTTGGAGTGATTCTTACACTGATTTTTATGCTTTTAGGGTTTAAACTGTTTGATCGAGTGACCCCGTTTGACACATCAAAGCAGTTGTCCGACAACAATATCGCTGTTGGAATTGTTGTAGGCTCCATCTTTATCGGACTTGGTATTGCCGTTGGACTTGTCATTGGCATGGGACTAAATTAGACGTGTTTTATTACTCTTGTCGAACAAGAACTTCTAAGGCATTTAAAACATAATAAAATTAATACTACTTTCATGATTGGAATCAATGTTTAACCCAAATTTCCAGTGATGTATTATTTGGGTATCTTTTAGAATTCAGACCATCCGAAAATCAGGACATGGATAATTATGCTTGAGTGTGATTTATATATTGCTGTAATGCAAGGGGATGGACAGAGATGATGCCTGCGGCTCATATATTTGAATTAAAAATTCAAAGCTGAAAATACGTCACATACCATATGTGGGGTTGCCGAAAATTTATCCGGACTGAGTACTACGACCACCAGACAACACCTTTTAATTAAAGCTAAAACCCTTTAAAGGTACACTATAATCTATAGAGCTTTTTTACCACCAGATGACCTGGATCATGACTATTTACTCCAAAAGGATTTGCCAAGTTCAAGAAGATCAAAATTGGTTTTGCACCCAAAACACACTTTCCTTTTTGAGCCAACACTGTTTTCCATTTCTACAATACATTCTGAAATGAAAGCAGGCTGAGCCTCACAACATTTGGTTTAGATTGTTTTAGAGAACCGATATTACCATTTTTCAAAACCTAATTCCCGCATGCTTACCGAAAGGATACAAACAACCTGAGCACAGAAGACATAGCCTTTGCTTAAAAATTTATATTTTTTTAAGTAGACCTCAATTTTTTTCTTGACAGACCGACCAGTCGGTTGGTATGCTTCACAAAAATGGGTGAGCGTGTCAAGCTGAGGACCGTGGTGCAACCGTTATGAGTAGATGAAGCCATAACAATAGCAAAAGGTATTGTCGAAGATGAAATGGGTAACAGTATCAGAGGGTAAAGCAATACTTATATGTCCGATTTATTCAGACGGAGGCGAGGGACTGAAAATGTTAACGAGTTTTATTAACCAAAGAGAAACTGCCATCATAAGATCAGCTACAAGAATATTTTTCGGATCAAATATGTATACTTTTGGTCAGACTGTAAATATTCGGCTCTGTGAAAATATGATGCACAGGAAAGGGAAATGAAAAAAACAATAAAGAGAAACAATGTGGCTCTCGGAACCGACGGTGGGACCGATGAAAAATCTGGAACAGATCTTGACGTTAAGATGTCAGCTTCATCGAATTCCCGCCCAGTGGGGCAACTAAAAAAAGACACCGGAAAATTGCTGAGACGTAATGATCCAGAAGATACGTCTCGCCGATTGAAACGCGCCACGATCGAATTGATCATTGAAAGAGGATACGGGAAGACATCCCTTAACCCGATCTTGAAACTGACCGGGCTCTCGAAGGGGGCTCTGTTTCATCATTTCAAAAGCCGCGACCATTTGGTGGCTGCTGCCTTTACAGATCTGCTAGAAGAGACTGTTATCGACTTTGAGGGGCTCGGTTTGCGATTGCGCGCTGGCGAGATCAATCTCGATGAGTTTCTGGATGAGCTCTGTTGGTTGATCTCATGCGACAATTTTACCGCCTATATGGAAATCGCGGTGGCAGTGCGCGTCAATCCGCAACTTATCGAAGCGATTGCGGATAACATCACGCGTTTCCGTGATTCCATGGAAAACTTTTGGTTGCACACCTTCACCATTGATGGCCTCACCATAGAGGAGCAGGGATCCCGCTGGCTCATCGTGATGAACGTTCTGCGAGGTCTTGCTTTCCAGCGTTCCTACGGTGAAAGGCCGGGAAACACTGATCGTGTAAGAAATGAACTTGGTCGTTCTCTATTCCAGAATGTACATGTCAACCCTCTCGATGAACAGGTCTTAACCTCTGACATCTTGGGAGCGAAACAGCTACAAAAGCATGAGAACAAAACAACATTAAAACCGAAGAGGAGTTAAAAAAAATGAAACAAAAAACAACTTTTTTTATTGCAAGAATGTTCTTCAGAAACTTATTTTTTGTCTCGATCGCAGTGATAACAATTAACCTTGCGGCCATTCCGGCCAGTGCGGTTGAGTATATCCAGGCTGCGACTTGGACTCCGCCAACCCACATCATATCTGAGAATCTATACACATTCTGGGCGGAGCGGGTTAAACACTACTCGCAAGGTAATTTGGAGGTGAAGGTTGACCTTGGTTCTGCTATGCTTACCCCGCGTGGCGCCATGGCAGCCCTTGCAGATGGTATAGTGGATGTAGCTGCTCACACAGGGCAGTACACGCCGTCTGAACTCAACGTATCTGCCGCGGTAGAAGAACTTGCTATGCTTTATACTGACACTTTCACAATGATAGCCGCCATTGCCGATTTTGATTTTAACGACCCGATGATGCGTGAACAATGGCAGCGAAACGGCGTGGTTTATGGCGGCCCGTATATCACACCGCCATATTTGCTGTTGTGTAACAAAGAGGTTTCGACGTTGGACCAGTTCAAAGGCAAGAAGACCCGATTGCCTGGCCGTGCTGCTGGCGCTTGGGGTTCTGAAGCCGGCGCAGTCCCGGTGTCATTAAGTTCGAACGAAATGTATTCCGCTCTCGACAAAGGGGCCTTAGACTGCACAACGGCGTGCCTTCCGGATATGCTTGACCGCAAGCTTTACGAAGTAGCCAAACATATAACCGAAATGCCAATCACAATATTCTGGGCAGGTTACGGATGGGCCTATAATCCTAAATTCTGGCGCGGTCTGACAGTGGACCAGCGGCGTGTTTTGTTTAACGCTCAAGCCGATGCCATAGCACATTTCATTTTCAAAGCTTTCATTGAAGGGGAACGAGATGCTATGGTCAGCCTTAAGACGGAAGGTGTCACTTTCCACAAACCTAACCCGGCACTGCTTAAATCCTTGAACAATTTCAAAAATAAGCAGGAAGAGCGGGCCGCAGACATCGCAAAGAAAAAATTTCGCATTGATGATCCACAGGCACTACATACAAGGTTCAAAGAGACTGTTATAAAGTGGACCAAACGGCTCAAGGACGTGCCTCGTGACGATGAGGCAGCCTATGCAGAAATTCTTCGTAAGGAGATCTTTGATAAGGTCGATCTGTCGAAATACGGCCTAAACTAAAGCTCATACAACGGAGTATGGGTTATAAATCATGGCTGTTGTAGTAATTTTGAGGTAAAGATAAACATTCCCATTTCCTTATGTTAGGGAACAATAGAACCCCTAACATAAGGAACTAATTATGAGAAAAAATACTACCGAGAGATAATCGAAGAGGTTAACAAAAAATTAGCCGAAAAGGTATTATCTGAAGAAAAGGATTTAGCTAAAGGTTGGTGGAATAACTTTTTGAATCAATGGGCTGAAAAATTAATGGCAGTATAATGACTATAACAGGGAAGGATTTACACCACAGAGGAGGTATTTTATGACTATCAAAACACCGAGACTCGAATCTCTGGCGCATTTTCAGAACAGACTTGCAGGTTTCGCGGTGCTGCTGATTCTTGTGCATGTCTCGTTAGACGTGCTCATGCGCTACATGCTTAACAGTCCTATCCCTGCCACACTCGAAGTGGTTTCCTTTTATTACATGATCGCACTCACTTTTTTGCCCATGCTGATTCTGGAATACCAAGACAAGCATATCAAGACCGACTTGTTCTTCAGGCAATTTCCAAAGGCGCTTCAAAGGGTCAGCATTGCAGCCTCGGGATTGATGGCAGTGTTTTTTTATTGGCTACTCACCTATGTCTGTTTTGAGGAGGCACTATCCGCCACACATCGCGGTGAAGTTGTCATGGGGGTTCATCTACTGCCGATCTGGCCAGCCAGATGGTTGCTGCCCGTTGCCTTCTTAAGTGCTTCAATAGGAGCGCTGTTCTCTACAATCAGAGCATTGAGCAGTGGAGGCGGATCGCCTTATGCAGAAGAAGGAGAAATATAGACATGGATAGTTTTGTCGCCGTCGGCCTGTGCTTTGGTGCTTTACTGATTCTTATAGCAATACGCATGCCGATCAGCATAGCTCTTGTGAGCGTGTCTTTTTTCGGTATCGCGTTTGAAAAGAGCTGGAGCGCGGCTGTGGGTTCTCTTTCAAGGTTGCCGTTTGAGATGGCAGCCAACTGGGAATTCTCTGCAGCGCCCATGTTTTTGTTCATGGGGTTCATTTGCGCAGCCACCGGCCTAACAAACGGATTGTTTAAGGCTTCAAGCATTCTCCTCTCTCGCCTGCCGGGCTCTCTTGCCGCAGCGAGCGTGTTTGCAAGCGCCCTTTTTGCAGCTGCTTCGGGTTCGAGCGTTGCCACCGCAGCAGCCATGTCGAGGATTGCCATTCCAGAAATGCTCAAACGTGGTTACGACCAAGGCCTTGCCTGTGGCACTGTTGCCGCATCTGGTACGCTCGGGTCGTTAATACCACCCAGCATTCTGCTCATTCTCTATGGTATCTATGCCAATGTTTCGATCGGCAAGTTATTTTTGGCAGGTGTTGTGCCCGGCGTGATTTCGGCAGCAATTTATATTTTGATGATTTCTATTCGGTGCAAGATCAATCCAAAACTCTCCGGTGAATCTGTCAAAATAGTAAGTTTCGAAGTTAACAAATGGGAGATTGCCAAGACCATCTTGCCTTTACCGATAATTATAGTACTGGTCATGGGCAGTATTTTTTTCGGCATCGCCACACCGACGGAGGCTGGTGCGATAGGTTCTACCGGTGCAGTTGCTTTGGCCGCACTCCAAGGACGACTGAGCTACACCGCTTTCTGTGGTGCACTGATTCAAACTGCGGAATCATTTGCTAGTATCTTTTTCATTATCATTGGTGGCGCCCTGCTCACTCGGTTCATAGCCATCACTGGTATTACACCCCAGCTTCTCGCGTTATTCGAACAGTTTAATGCTGGCCCATTGATTCTAATCTGTGCCACGGCCTTGGTCTATATTCTGCTCGGTATGTTCATCGACTCCATTGGGCTTCTGCTATTGACGGTACCGATTTTTTTGCCGCTGGCCAACGCACTTGAGATGAACCTTATCTGGTATGGCGTCATCCTGATCAAACTTCTTGAAATCGGGCTTATCACGCCCCCGATAGGTCTCAACATCTTTGTAATCAAAAGCACGCTCGGTCCTCAGGTTAAGCTACCTGTAATTTTTCGTGGAATTTGCTGGTTCATTTTTATGGACCTTCTGACCTTAATTTTGTTGGTGGCTGTACCGGCACTGTGCCTCTGGCTACCCAACCTTTTGCGCTAACATAGGGACATCTTCTGATGACCATAAACAAAAAAAAGGAACTATACATGAACGAAGAGAAAAAACCCATACAGATGCATCCGGAACCACAGTTCGCTCCCCCTTCCGTCGAAGAAATTCAAGGTCGTATCGCGCGTGTGCAGACGAGAATGGAAAAGGAGAAGATAGATTGTTATGTCACGTTCTCACCTGACAATATTTTCTATCTCACCAACTTCGCCAATTTAATTCATGAGCGACCATTTATTTTAGTCGTCCCTAAGTCGGGCGTACCGAGATTCCTCGTTCCGAAATTGGAAGTACCCCACGCAAAGAATCGCGTAATTGGAGACATCGAAATTGTTTCCTACTTTGAGTTTCCAGCCCCGGCAGGAGAGACTTGGATTGACAATTTGCATCCTCTCCTTTCGGATGGCACTCGATTCGGGGTGGAGTCGGTTTGCCCGCTTCAGATCTATGAGGCGATCCCAAAAGAACGCGTACAAACCGACATTATCGACGATTTACGCATGATCAAATCGGAATATGAGGTCGGGCGTATCGCCTATGCCTGCGCCCTTGCGACCGAGGCACACAACCGGATACTGGCTCAAGCGAGACCTGGATTGACCTTGTCTGAAATTTCCTCCGAAATCAACAAGATGATGATGGGCCAAATCCTTAGTGACTATCCATCGACAAATATACTCGCAACTCGATTGATAGTGCTATTCCAACCCGGTAGCGTGTCTGATGATCCCCACAATTACACAAACGTGAATATGGCAATGGAAGTTGGAGGACCCCATGTCTCCATCATTAGTGCTGTCATAAATGGCTCTGGAGCGGAGGTAGAACGAACCTTTTTCCTTGGCCACGTTCCAGAAAAAGCGAAGAGGCCCTTTGAGGTGATGCTTGAGGCACGCCGAGTTGCCTTCGAATTGGCCGTTCCAGGCAACTTAATGAGCGAGGTGGATAGGCGGACGAAGGAAGTCTTCAGGAAGTCTGGCTATGAAGAATTCATTCTACACCGCACGGGGCATGGCATCGGTGTGACAGGGCACGAGGCACCATTCCTAGCAGAAGGCTACGAGCGAATGATTGAGCCGGGTATGTTCTTCTCAATCGAGCCTGGCGTCTATCTGCCTGGCGTTGGCGGTTTCCGTCACTCAGATACCGTGATGATCACCGATAACGGCAATATTATGCTAACTGATGGTCCAATCCAGATAGAAGAGTTGACATTTCCTACCACCGTTTGATTGAGCTATTATCTTAAGATAGTCTGGTGCGCTTGTGAAAGCCATCCTTTTCACAAGCGCATTGAGTCTTGCCGTTTTGGAATCCATCTTTACAGGGAGTTAATGCTTGAAGCAATTTTTCAATCGCGGATCCAATGGTTTTCCCATCAGCCATGGTATATAGTTCAGGTGCCTGGTCTTGATGCCTTCGTCTTCAATGGTAAAAAAAATATTCCCGTTACACAACCCCATTTTCAATAGCCTTGTCATATAGGCGTATCATGTTAACCCCTTAAAGCCTGTATCCCTATCAGTGAGAAAGCAGCTGAAGTCAGATGGTAATTTTTTATCAAAAAACATAGTTGAGTAGTTGACTTATGGTATCAATAGTGACGAGTCAAATCCGATAATTTACCAAGGGCTTCATTCACGCAGTCCGGGCTTTTAAAAAAATATAAATTTACCACATATGGTATGGACTGTCTTTTTAGACTCTGGCGGCGGGGTAAACTCGCAACAAAAAAACTGTTGATTTCATCCTGGTGCTCACTTAAATTGAATTATCAAAACTCAAGACTACTTGCATTAACATTTCTAAATTTTTGAATGAAAAAATGTTTTGATTTGTATCAGTATCTTTCACATTTCATACTGTGAACTTTGTCTGGTACCTTTCAGAATAATTGATGTTATGAATTTGTGAGAGCTTTTCAAACTATCTCACACAGATTCATGGCTCAATTATTCTGGGGTAAATAGTTTCATTTTTTTCATATAATTTAAGCTGAAAACAGAATA